>JBBSIG010000013.1:0-19749 GCA_038232215.1 Gaiellales bacterium
CCGCCTCCCGCCAGGTGCGCCCGGCGTCGTGGGAGACTGCGAGCGGCGGCCGGCGGTCGAGGAGCGCGACCACCGTGGAGCCGGCGGCGACGGCCGCCACGAGTCGGGGAAGCTCGACGTGAGCCTCCTCTGCGGGTGGAATGTCCTCGCTCCCACCCTGCACGAGCTCGTCGTCGAGGTCGACGGCGAAGACGCCGTGGGCGGTTCTGACCACGGCCTTCACCGGGGCTCACCCCGGAGAAGAGCCGCTACGAGCGCCGTCGCGCGGCGAGCCGCCGCCGCGGGCGCTTCGCCTCCGCTGCGGGCGGCGAGGTAGACGGCGGCGAACGCGTCGCCGGCGCCGGTCGGGTCGGCCGCGGTAAGGGGCGAGGCCGGAACGTCGACGGGACCACCGTCGACCCAGAGGGTCGCACCCCCCGGGCCGCGGGTGACGACGACCTCCGGGATGCCGAGCGCCCCGGGCTCGAGCACACGGGCCTCCGCCTCGCCGAGCTTCAGGATGGAGACGTGCTCGAGGACCGCCGGGTCGAAGTCGGCGTCGAGCACCACGGGTCCGGTACGCCCGGGGCGGACGAGGCCCTGGCCGTCGAGCGAGAGCCGCCGTCCACGTGCGAGCGCGGCGAGCGTCTCGGCCGGAAAGTCGCCGCGGACGAGCGCGGCGACGTGCACGAAGCGAATCCGCCGGTCCAGGGCGGACGCGTCGCCGGGCGTCCACGGATCGCCGAGCGCGTCGACCTGCTCGCTCCGCTCGTCTCCCTCGTAGCGGAGCGAGAACCCGGCAGTGCTCGAGGCCTGGAGCACCGTGAGCGGCAGCCCGAGCGCGACGAGCGGCGGCACGAGCAGGGCGCGATCGCCCTCGGCGCAGCGGGCGAAGACGTGCGCCGGGCGCCCGAGCAGGCGCAGGGCCCGAGCGGCGTGGAACGGCCCCCCGCCCACGCGGGGCGGCCCGCCGTCGATGCGGTCGAGCGAGAGGTTTCCGACTACCGCGACCGGCCGCACGGCGCGAATCTAGCCATCCCTCTGCGGCGACGCGACGGGTCGTAGCCCGCCGGGACGGGAGAGTGGGCGGGCAGTTGCATGGGCATTACCTATGCGTTAGCGTCGCGCCGTGGCGGCGACGAGAGCCGACTTTCTCAGAGGTGGGCTCGCGCTCGCCGGCTCGGCGGCGCTCGCGGGGACGATCGCGCCTCGTGCTCTCGGAGCCGACGAGACCGACCTCGCCTGGGCACGACTCGGGGTCGGAACCGAGATCCTGGGCACCGAGCTGTACCGGAGCGCGCTCGCCTCCGGGAGGTTCACCGGCGCGGAGGCCTTTGAGCTGCGACGCGCGCTCGCGCACGAGCGTGAGCACCTCCAGGCGCTCCGCGGCGTGCTCGGGAAGGATGCGCCGAGCGAGGACGATTTCGACGTCTCCTTGCCGGCACGGACGTTCGCCTCCCGTACGACGGCGGCGGCGATGGGGCGGCGGCTCGAGATCACCTTTCTGGGCTCGTACCTCGGCGCGGTCGCCGCAGTCGTCGACGACGATCTGCGCTCGACCCTCGGCCGGATCGCCGCTGCCCAAGCCGGCCATCTCGCGTTCTGGCACGGCGTCACGGGCGGCTCGACCGTGGGCCGCTCGTTTCCGCTCTCGCTCGACATCGACCGCGCCTCGACCGCGCTCGAGCCGTACGGTGTCTAGAGCCGCCTACACGGCGAGCGAGGCGGCGCGGGCGCTCGGGATCAGTCTCGACACGCTCCGTCGCTGGGACCGCCAAGGCCGGATCGCGGTCGAGCGGGACAGCGCGAATCGTCGCGCCGTCCCCGCGAGCGAGATCGACCGGCTGCGGGGCGTGGAGGGAGGTGCCGGGAGCGCTCGGAACCGCTTCCGGGGAACCGTGCGAGAGGTCAAGGTCGAGGGCCTGCTCGCGCAGGTGGAGCTGATCGCCGACAGCCCGGCGCGGGTCGTCGCGGTCATCACCCGCGAGGCGGTCGAGGAGCTCGGCCTCGAGCCCGGGATGCAAGCCACCGCCGTGGTCAAGGCGACCTCCGTGATGGTGGAGCGATGAGGCGGCTCCTCCTCGCAGGCGCGGTGGCGGCGGCGCTTGCCCTGCCGGCGACCACCGCCGCTGTGAGCCGGATCACGGTCTTCGCCGCGGCTTCGCTGACGGAGGTCTTCCCGAAGATCGACGCGGGCCCCCGGTACGCGTTCGGCGGCTCCGACTCGCTCGCGCTCCAGATCAGGAACGGCGCGCTCGCCGACGTGCTCGCGGCCGCGAGCCCTGTGCAGCCCGAGGCGCTCTTCGCCCAGGGGCTCGTCCTGCGGCCGGTCGTCTTCGCGACCAACCGGCTCGCGCTCGTCGTCCCCACCTCGAACCCGGCGCGAATCAGGTCGGTCTTCGACCTGCGCCGGGACGGGATCAAGCTCGTCATCGGAACACCGCGGGTGCCGATCGGCGCCTATACGCGGCAGGTGCTGTCGCGCCTCGGTATCTCCGTTCCCGCGTTGCGGAACGTGGTCAGCGAGGAGACGGACGTGAAGGGCATCGTGGCGAAGGTCGCGCTCGGGGAGGCGGACGCCGGGTTCGTGTACGTCACGGACGCGCGGCCGGTGGCGGACCGGGTACGGATCGTCCGGCTGCCGTCCTGGGCGCAGCCGAAGGTGCGCTACGAGATCGCGGTCGTGAAGGGCAGCGCGAATCGTGCGGCTGCGCAGGCCTTCGTCGACCGCGTGCTCTCGTCGACCGGCCGGGCGCGGCTCGTCGCGGGCGGCTTTGGCGTTCCGAAGTCGCCCGGGAGATGAGGGCGCTCTTCGCCGGCGTCCTCGTCGCGGCGACGGCGCTCGCGCTCGCCTTCCTGCTCCTCCCCGTCGCCGCGCTCTTCCTGCGCGCATCCCCGGGAGACCTCGTCTCGCAGCTCGGTGACGGGGTGGCCCGGGACGCGCTCGCCGTCAGTCTCAGGACGAGCGCGATCGCGCACGCGGCGGTTCTGCTCGTGGGCACTCCGGCCGCCTACGTGCTGGCGCGGAGCCGGTTTCCAGGGCGGGGGTTCGTGCTGACGCTCGTCGAGCTGCCGCTCGTGCTGCCGCCTGCGGTCGCGGGCATCGCGCTCCTCGCGACCTTCGGTCGCTTCGGCCTGCTCGGCGGCACCCTCCGCGCGCTCGGGATCGACATCTCGTTCACGCAGACCGCGGTCGTCCTCGCCGTCGCCTTCGTCGAGAGCCCGTTCTACCTCCGCGGCGCGATCGCGGCCTTCGAGGCGGTGGAGAGCGATCTGCTCGACGCGGCCCGCACGCTCGGCGCCTCGCCCGCCCGCGTCTTCGCGCGCGTGGCGCTGCCGCTGGCAGCCGGCGGCCTCGGCGCTGCGTCGGCGCTGGCTCTCGCGCGGGGCCTCGGCGAGTTCGGTGCGACCATCATCTTCGCGGGCAGCCTCCGGGGGGTGACCCAGACGCTGCCGCTCGCCATCTACGCCGACTTCGAGCTCGACTTCGACCAGGCCCTTGCGATCAGCGCGCTCTTCGTGCTGGTCGGCGCGGCCATCCTCGTCGTGCTGAAGTTGCTCCCGGGATGGGCTCGCTACGCCTCGACGTCTCCGTACCGCTCCGTACCTTCGGGCTCGAGCTAGCGCTCGAGCTCGAGCGCGAGACGGTCGCGCTCGTCGGGCCCTCCGGCGCCGGCAAGACGACGGTGCTGCGGTCGATCGCCGGCCTCGTCCGTCCCGAGCGCGGCTCGATCGTCTGCGACGGCGAGACCTGGCTCGATAGGGGGCGCGGCGTCGACTGGCCGCCCGAGAGGCGCTCGGTCGGGCTCGTCTTCCAGGAGTACGCGCTGTTCCCGCACCTGAGCGTGGAGCGAAACGTCGCCTTCGGCGGCGCCCGCGAGCCGGCCGACCTGCTGCGCCGGCTCGGCATCGGCCACCTCGCGCGGGCGAAGCCCGGCCGGCTGTCGGGCGGCGAGCGCCAGCGTGTCGCCCTCGCGCGCGCGCTCGGGCGAGGGCCGAAGGTGCTGCTGCTCGACGAGCCGATGTCAGCGCTCGACCCGCACACGCGGGCGGGCGTCCGGGGTGAGCTCCGCTCGCTGCTCGCAGAGCTGGAGCTGCCCACTCTGCTCGTCACTCACGATTTCGAGGATGCGGCCGCGCTCGCCGATCGCGTCGGCGTCCTCGTCGACGGGCGCCTGCGCCAGCTCGCGCGGCCCGCCGATCTCGTGGCGGCTCCGGCTGACCCCTTCGTCGCCGGCTTCGCCGGCGGAAACGTGCTCTCGGGCGAGGCCCGCCCGGGCGCGAGCGGGCTCACGGAGGTCGCGATCGGGACCGGGACCGTCTACTCGACCGACGAGACGGTGGGCCGCGTGCACCTCGTGGTGTACCCGTGGGACGTGTCGATCGCCCGCGAGGCCCCCGCCGACTCGGCGCTCAACCACGTGCGGGGCCAGATCGTTTCGATCGTCCCGCTCGGCAACCGGGTCCGCGTCCGGGTCGGCGAGCTCACCGCGGAGGTGACGGCGTCGTCGGCCGAGCGCCTCGGGCTCGAGCGGGGGCAGACCGTGGTGGCGTCGTTCAAGGCCACGGGCACGCGGCTCCTCGGAGTTCGGTGACGGAGGCTCCGCTCCGCTCGCGCTCGACCACCGACCCGGCTCGCGTGTGACCCTCGTCGTCGTCTCCGGCGCCGAGGTCCGCGCAATGTCACACACTCGGCACGAACCGCCCCTTGACACGTCACAGTGCCTGGCACCGTCAGGGAATGTCCACAGCCTTCCGGGCGGAGAGGAAGCGTACGAAAGCCCGCTGCTTCGCAGAGCGGCGCTGAGTTGTGGAACGTTTGTGACGGTGCCTGGCACCTGGAAGCGGGCGGCCAGGCGGCGGGCGCCGAGCCGCGTCAGCCGCGCAGGAGGCGGCGGAGCACGTACGGCAGGATGCCGCCGTGCCGGAAGTAGTCGCGCTCGCGCGGAGTGTCGAGGCGCACCCGCACCCGGAACTCGGTGTCGTCCGCCCGCACCGTCACCTCGCGCGCCGTCCCGTTCTCGATCCCGGAGATCCCGAACGTCTCGCGTCCGCTCAGGCCGAGGCTCGCGGGTGTGTCGCCGGCCAGGAACTGGAGCGGCAGGATCCCCATCATCAGGAGGTTCGAGCGGTGAATCCGCTCGTAGCTCACGGCGACGACCGCACGAACGCCGAGCAGGTTCGGGCCCTTGGCGGCCCAGTCGCGCGACGAGCCGGAGCCATACTCCTGGCCCGCGATCACGATCAGCGGCACGCCCTCGTCGAGGTAGCGCCGCGAGGCCTCGAAGATGGTCGTGAGCTCGCCGTCCGGGAGGTGCACCGTCACCGTGCCCTCGCTGCCGGGGGCGAGCAGATTGCGCAGGCGGACGTTGGCGAACGTGCCGCGCACCATCACCTCGTCGTTGCCGCGTCTCGAGCCGTACGAGTTGAAGTCGCTCCGCTCGACGCCCTGCTCGACCAGGTAGCGCCCCGCCGGGCTGTCCGGCCGGATCGCGCCGGCCGGCGAGATGTGGTCGGTCGTCACGCTGTCGCCGACCATGACGAGCACGCGGGCGCCGGCGAGATCCCCGACGGGCGCAGGCTCCTGGCTCATGCCGTCGAAGTAGGGCGGCCGTCTGATGTAGGTGGAGTCGGGCCACGCATAGAGGTCCCCCGAGGGGATCTCGAGGCTGTTCCAGCGCTCGTCGCCGGCGAAGACGTCCGCGTACGTGCGCCTGAACATCTCCTCGCGCACGGCTTCGTCGATCGTCTGCTGGATCTCGGCGGGCGAGGGCCAGAGCTCGTGCAGGAAGACGTCATTCCCGCTCTCGTCCACGCCGAGCGGCTCCGTCACGAGATCCACGTCCATACGACCCACGAGCGCGTAGGCGACGACGAGCGGCGGTGAGGCGAGGTAGTTCGCCTTCACCTCCGAGTGGATGCGGGCCTCGAAGTTGCGGTTGCCGGAGAGCACCGCACAGACGACGAGCTCGCCCTCCTCGATCGCCTCCGAGATCGGCGCGGAGAGCGGGCCGGAGTTGCCGATGCAGGTCGTGCAGCCGTAGCCGACGAGCCCGAAGCCGAGCTGCTCGAGCGCGGGGGTCAGGCCCGCGGCGTCGAGGTACTCGGTCACGACCTTCGACCCGGGCGCCAGGCTCGACTTCACCCACGGCTTTCGTGTGAGGCCCCGCTCGACCGCCCGCCGGGCGAGCAGGCCGGCGCCCACCATCACGCTCGGGTTGGACGTGTTCGTGCAGCTCGTGATCGCCGCGATCACGACGCTCCCGTGCTCGAGCTCGTAGTCCTCGTCCCGAACGGCGACGGCTCGCCGCGGCTTCTCGACGAGCGCCACCGACGCGGCCGGAAGCGCGCGGGCCTCCTCCCCGAGCGGCTCGCCGCCCGGCGCGGTCGACGACGGGGGGTCGCTCGCCGGGAAGGAGTCCGCCACCTCCTTGTCCTGCGTCCCGTTGCCGTAGCCGACGCCGAACGTCTCGAGCGAGCCGAGGAAGGAGGCCTTCGCCTCGCGCAACGGCACGCGATCCTGAGGACGACGCGGCCCCGCGAGGCTCGGCTCAACCGCCGACAGGTCGAGGGCGACGACCTGCGAGTAGGTCGGCGACTCGCTCGGATCGTGCCAGAGCCCCTGCTCCTTGCAGTAGGCCTCCACGAGCTCGACCCGGTGCGGGTCGCGCGCGGTCAGGCGCAGGTAGCGCGTCGTCTCCTCGTCGACCGGGAAGAAGCCGCACGTCGCGCCGTACTCGGGCGACATGTTGCCGAGCGTCGCCCGGTCTGCGAGCGGCAGCCCGACGAGGCCCTCGCCGAAGTACTCGACGAACTTCCCCACCACGCCGGTCTCGCGCAGGATCTGGGTGACCGTGAGCACGAGGTCGGTCGCCGTCGCGCCCTCGGGCAGTTCGCCCGTGAGCCGGAAGCCGACCACCTGCGGCACGAGCATCGAGAGCGGCTCGCCGAGCATCGCGGCCTCGGCCTCGATGCCGCCCACGCCCCACCCGAGCACGCCCAGGCCGTTCACCATGGTCGTGTGCGAGTCGGTGCCGACGAGCGTGTCCGGGTAGGCGCACCCGTCGCGCGCCTCGACCACGCGCGCCAGGTACTCGAGGTTGATCTGGTGGACGATCCCCGTGTCGGGCGGGACGACCTGGAAGTTGTCGAACGCGGTCTGACCCCAGCGCAGGAACGCGTAGCGCTCGCGGTTCCGCTCGAACTCGAGCTCGGCGTTGCGTGCAAATGCGAAGCGGCTCGCGAACTCGTCGACCTGCACCGAGTGGTCGATCACGAGCTCGGACGGCAGGAGCGGGTTGATCCGAGCCGGGTCGCCGCCGAGGTCGCGCATCGCGTGGCGCATGGCCGCGAGGTCGACGACCGCCGGCACCCCGGTGAAGTCCTGGAGCAGTACGCGGGCCGGCGTGAACGAGATCTCGCGGCTCGGCTCCTCGCCCGCGGCCCACGTGGCGACCGCCTCGACGTCCGCGCCCGTCACCGCCTCGCCGTCCTCGAGCCGCAGGACGTTCTCGAGCAGGATCTTCAGCGTGTATGGCAGGCGCGCGACGTCGTAGCGGCCCTGGAGGGCGTCCAGCCGGAAGATCTCGTAGCTCCGGCCGCCGACGGTCAGGGACGAGCGCGCCGAGAAGCTGTCCACCACGCCCTCGATTCAATCAGAATGCCGCCGCGAGCCATTCGGCCCGCGGCGGCATCGTGGAAGAGGCGACTAGCCGAAGACGGCCACGTAGAACGCGTGATCGGCGAGAGCCGCGTCGCCAGGCGCTCTCGTCTGGACGAGCACCGTGCTCGTGTTGTCCGAGGCCGAGCACGTGAGCCCGTCGGGCGGGTTGCCGCAGGGGCCGACCGTGTTCTCGCCGCGGTTGGCGATGTCGCCGCCCGCGTAGGAGGACGAGACGAGGATCAGCTTGCCAGCGACGGCGCTGCCGAAGTTCAGCAGGTACTGGCCGACCGCCGGCTTCGCGGCGAGCGTGATGCCGCCGGACTGCGCGGCGATGCCGCCGTCCGCCCGCACGATCGCGAACCTCGTGGTCGCTCCAGCGCCGGCAGCGCCGGCCGGACCAGCGGGACCGGCCGGGCCTGCGGGACCAGCGGGGCCCGCGGGACCTGCTGGGCCAGCCGGACCGGCGGGACCATCCGGGCCGGCGGGCCCGACGGCTCCGCGGATCCCGACGCGGCCCCGCGGGCCGGCAGGGATCTGACCGCGCCGGAAGTCCTTCCGGAGCAGCGATCCGTCCTTGACCTGCAGCGAGGTAACGCTGTTGCGGGGCAGCGCGTTCACCGCGGCGTAGCTCGTGCCGCCGAGCGCGACCAGAAGCGCGAGCCCGGCGACTACGATCCCGGGACTCGGGAGACGTCGCTTGAGCTTCATTGTGAGACCTCCTCTTTGACAACAGAGGAGGGTTCTACTTCCAGCCTGTTGGCTCCTCCCGAAGAGCGAGTGAGCTTTTCGTTAAGCCCACGGGGCGCGAGCCGGACGCCGTACCCGGCGCCACCAAGTAACAGACTGTTACTTGGTCTCGAAGGCGGGGAGGAGCTCGCGGCGGGCGAAATCGATGAAGCTCTGCTGGTCGCGGCCGACCTGGTGGAGGTAGACGTGGGTGTAGCCCGCCTGCTCGTACTCTGCGATCGCCTCCAGGTACGGCTCTGGGTCGGGTCCGAGCACGAGCGTCTCGGCGAGGTCGTCCGGGCCGGCTGTTCCGAGCGCCTCCTCGAAGTGCTGGGGCAGCGGCAGCTCCTGCGAGAGCGCGCCCTCGATCGCCGCGTTCGGCCAGACCTCCCACGCGGTCTGCTTGGCCCGCTCCTCGGACTCGGCGTAGCAGAGCGTGACCTGCCCGTACTTCGGCTTGCCCGCGCCTCCGGCCTGCTCGAACTGCTCGAGCGGCTCGCGCTCGGGCGAGACGTTGACGAAGGCGTCGCCGACACGGCCCGCGAGCTCTGCGGCCTGCGGCTTCATCGCGGCGATCGCGATCGGTGGCAGCTCCTCCGGCAGCGTGTAGATCCGGGTGTTCTCGACCGTGTAGTGCTTGCCGCGGTGCGTCTGGACGCCCCCCTGCCACAGCAGTCGGATCACCTCGATCGCCTCCTCGAGCAGCTTGAGCCGCTCGTCGGGCGCCGGCCAGTGGTCGCCCAGGATGTGCTCGTTCAGGTTCTCGCCCGTGCCGAGGCCGAGGAAGAAGCGGCCGGGCATCATCGCGGCCGAGGTGGCGGCGGCCTGCGCGATGATCGCCGGGTGGATCCGCATGGTCGGGCACGTGACGCCCGTGCCGAGACGAAACGTCTCCGTGGCCTGCGCGATCCCGCCGATCACGCTCCAGACGAACGGGCTGTGCCCCTGCGCGTCGACCCACGGGTGGTAGTGGTCGGAGATGAGGCCGAAGGTGAAGCCGGCCTCCTCGGCCGCCCGCGCGTTGCGAACGAGGTCGTTCGGGGGGTGCTCCTCGGAGGAGAGGGCGTAGCCGAGCTCGGGCACGGAGCCGTCCTACCGTCGCGCGGAAGCGGCTAAACGCAACCCCGTCACTCGTCGGGCTCCGCGGTCATATGGCCCTCCTCGTCGGCGTCGTCGAGTCGCTCGCGCCGCTCCGCCCCTGCGTCCTTCTCGTCCGGAAGCGGCCGGTCGCGCCTGTCGCTGGGGACGTCGAAGCCCGGGATGCCGGGGTCCTGCACGATGCCGGGGTCGACCGGCTCGTCCTCGTACCTACTGCTCATACGCCACCTCCCCGCTCTCGAGCAGCCTGCGCTCGCCGTCCGCCTCGATCTCCAGCCGCCCCAGGCGGTCGATCGCGACCGCCACTCCGCTCGTCCCGTTCACCGAGACCCGCCGGCCGCGCAGGAAGTCGCGCGCGCCGAGCACTCCGTACAGTCCCTCGAGCCCGCGCTCGAGCCAGCGATCGTACTGGCGCTCGAGTGCCCGGAGCAGCCCGGCGAGCAGGGGGGCGCGGTCGCGCTCGACGCCGTCCGCGGTGCGGAGCGATCCCACAGACGTCCGCGTCTCGGCGGGTAGCTCCGAGCGCGTCTGGTTCACGTTCAGCCCGATCCCGAGAACGACGGCGCCCTCCCGCGCCTCCGCGAGGACTCCGGCGACCTTGACGCGGTTCACCATCACGTCGTTCGGCCACTTGATCTGCGCGCTCAGCGTCAACGCCTCCTCGACCGTGTCCGCGGCCGCCATCCCGCCGACGAGCGAGAGCTCCGCGATCCGCCGCTCCGGAGGCGGGCGCAGGAGCACGGAGCAGAGCACCGACGAGCCGGCGGGTGCCTCCCAGCTGCGGCCGAGCCGACCGCGGCCGGCCGTCTGCACCTCGCACGCGGCCGCGGCGCCTTCGGGGAGCGACGCGTCGAGCAGGAGCTGCGTCGACTCGCACCTTTCCCGGTAGACGTACGGACGGCCGAGGCGCCCGGTGAGGAGCGGCTCGACGACCTCGGGCGCGAGCGACGCCACCTACGAGGCCGCGGGCCGCACGGCCGTCCGGATCGGCTCGACCCTGACCGCGGACACCTTGTACTCGGGCGTCCCGATCAGCGGGTCCCCGACGTCGTGGGTGAGCCAGTTCACCTTGGCCTGCGCGAAGTGCAGCGCCATCCAGACGAGGCCCGGATGAACGCGGTCGCCGATGCGAGCGCGCGCCTCGAGCTCGCCGCGGCGGGAGACGAGCCGGGCCCAGTCGCCGTCGGCGATCCGCAGCGCGCCCGCGTCCTCGGGGTGGATCTCGAAGAAGGGGTCCTCCTGCTTCTCGACGATCCCGGCCTCGCGCATCGTCATGGTCGCCGAGTTGTAGTGGTAGAGCGTCCGGCCGGTCGAGAGCACGAGCGGGTACTCGGAGTCGGGCCGCTCGATCGGCGGCTTGTACTCGACCGGGTAGAGCTTGCCGCGGCCGTTCGCGCGTGCTGGCCCGGTCGCGTACAGGTACGGCGAGCCGGGGTGCTCCCGGTCGGTGCACGGCCACTGCAGGCCGACGTCCTCGATCCGGTCGTAACGGATCCCGCTCCAGTTCGGCGCGAGGTCGGCGAACTCGTTCCACACGTCCTCGGCGCTCCGGTACTCGGGCCAGTCCGCTCCCAGCGCCAGCGCCAGGTCGACGACGATGCGCCAGTCCTCCCGCGCGGTCCCCGGGCAGGGCAGCGCCTTCCGCACGCGGTTCACGCGGCGCTCGGTGTTCGTGAACGTGCCGTCCTTCTCCGCGAAGCTCGACGCGGGGAGGACGACGTTCGCGTGGAGGCGCGAGGTCTCGTTCAGGAAGAGATCCTGCGAGACCAGGAACTCGAGGTGCCCGAGCCCCTCCTCGACGTGGTGCGCGTTCGGCTCGGTCTGGGCCGGGTTCTCGCCCACGAGGTAGAGCGCCTTGACCCGGTCGTCGTGGAGGCCCGACATCATCTGGTCGAGCCGGTACCCGACCTCCTCCGGCAGCTCGGCGTCCCAGGCCGCCGTGAACTTGTCCCGCACCTCCGGATCGTCGATGAGCTGGTAGCCGGGGAGGTAGGCCGGGTTCGCGCCGGCGTCGTTCAGCCCCTGCACGTTGTTCTGGCCGCGCAGGGCGTTCAGTCCCGTCGACTCGTAGCCGAGGTGGCCGGTCATGAGCACGAGGTTCGAGAGCGACCAGATGTTGTCGATCGCCGAGGCGTGCTCCGTGATCCCGAGCGTGTAGAAGATGGCCGCGTGGCGCTCGCGTGCGTACTCGCGCGCCGTCGCGCGGATCGCCTCCGCCGGGACGCCGGTCATCTCCTCGGCCTGCTCGGGCGTGTAGCGCAGGACGATCTCGCGCACGGTCTCGAACCCCTCCGTGTGCTCGCGGATGTACGCCTCGTCCTGCAGCCCCTCCGTGACGATCACGTGCATGAGCGCGTTCAGGAGCCAGACGTCGCTGCCCGGGCGGAGCTGCAGGTGGCGCTTCGCGAGCTTCGTCAGCCAGATCTTGCGCGGATCGGCGACGACGAGCGTCGCGCCCTTGCGCACCGCCTTCTTCATCCGCAGCGCGAGCACGGGGTGCGCCTCGGTCGTGTTCGACCCGATCACGAGCAGGAACTTGCAGTTCTCGATCTCGGGAATCGAGTTCGATGTCGCCCCTCTGCCCAACGACCTGACCAGGCCGTAAAGAGTGGGAGCGTGTCAGGTGGCTTCGCAGGAGTGGACCGAGTTGGTGCCGATCGCCGTGCGGGCGAGCTTCTGGATCAGGAAGTTCTCCTCCATCGTCAGCCTCGCGGAGGCGAGGACTCCGACGGACTGGGGGCCGTGCCGCTCCTTCACCCCCTTCAGGCCCTCGGCCGCGGCCTGGAGCGCGTGCTCCCAGCTCGTCGGGTGGAGCTCCCCGTCCTCGCCGCGCACGAGAGGCTCGGTGAGGCGGTCGGGATGGTGGACGAAGTTGAAGGCGAAGCGGCCCTTCACGCAGAGGTTGCCGTCGTTCGAGACGTAGCTCGGGTCCGAGGTGATCTTCACGATCCTGTTCGTCTCGGGGTCGACGTTGAGATCGATCTGGCAGCCGACGCCGCAGAAGGTGCAGGTCGACTTGACCTTCCGCAGCGAGCGCTCGTGGTTGCGCATGGCGCCCTCCTCGAACTTCTCGTAGATGGCGCCGGTCGGGCAGACCGAGAGGCAGCCGCCGCAGAGCTCGCACTCCGTGTCGAGCCACGAGCGCTCCCAGGTCGGCACGATCCGCGTCCGCGGCCCGCGGCCCTCCAGCGAGAGCGCCGAGCACTGCATCACCTCCTGCGTGTAGCGCACGCAGCGGTTGCACGCGATGCAGGTGTCGGGCTCGTAGCCCATCAGCTTGTTGCGGTCCTCGTAGGGCTCGCGCGGCGCGTCCGGGAGGATGAACGGCGCTTCGGCGCCGAGCTCCTCGGCCAGGTCGACGAGCTCGTTCGGGCGCCCGCCCGGATTCGGATCGAGGTGCTCCACGAGCAGCATCTCCGTGAGCGTCTTTCGCAGCTGCGGCACCGAGCTGTTCGTCGAGACGACGAGACCCTCGGTCACGCGCGTCGCGCAGGCGGGCAGCGGGCGCGGCGACCCCTCGACTCCGACGACGCACATCCGGCAGCCCCCGTAGGGGTCCAGGTGGTCGTCGTGGCAGAGGGTCGGGATGAAGACGCCGTGGCGGGCGGCGGCGTGGACGAGCAACTCGCCCTCGGGTGCCGAGACGGTCTTGCCGTCGAGCGTGAACTCGACCACGGAGCTCATCGTACAGCCGCCTCGCCGAGCGGCTCGAAGAGCTCCGGCCAGTACCGGAAGGCGCCTCGCACGGGGAACGGTGCCCCCTGGCCGAGACCGCAGATCGACGTGTCGAGCATGGCATCGAGCCACTCCTCGGTCTGCCAGCGCGGCATCGCCACCCGGCCGTGCTCGAGCTCCTCGAGCAGGTGGTGGAGGCCGCGGTTGCCGATCCGGCAGGGCGTGCACTTCTGGCACGACTCCTCCGCGAAGAACCGCATCGTCTCGGCGAGCAGGCGGAGCGGCGAGTAGGAGGCCGGGAACACCTGCACGCCCGCGGAGCCCGGCCCGGCGCCCCAGTCGCGGAGCGCGTCGCGCGTGGCGGGCACGTCGAGGGCGGCCGGAGGCAGCACGCCGCTCGCGGCTCCGCCCGGGACGATCGCGCCGATCTCGTCGGTGGCGCCGCCGCCGAAGTCGTCGATCAGCTCGCGCAGCGTGACGCCGTTCGGCGCCTCGTAGCAGCCGGGCGTCGCGACGGCGCCGGACACGGACCAGAGCCGCACGCCGCTCGCCCCCTCGCGGCCGAGCCCCGCCCACCACGTGCCGCCGTTCACGAGGATCGTCGGCACGTGCGCGAGCGTCTCCACGTTGTTGATCAGGGTCGGCCGGCCGAGGTAGCCGCGCTGGCTCGGGAAGGGCGGCTTCAGGCGGGGCATGCCGCGCCGGCCCTCCATCGACTCGAGCATCGCCGTCTCCTCGCCGCAGATGTAGGCGCCCGCGCCGACGACGAGCTCGATCGACGCGCCGTCGAGGCAGCCGGCCCCGGCAAGCTCCTCGAGGGCGCGCGTGAGCCTGGAGCGCGCCGTCGCGTACTCCTCGCGCAGGTAGACGAAGCCCTCGGTCGCCTCGGCGAAGCGCATCGCGATCAGCATCCCCTCGAGCACGAGGTGGGGCCGCAGCTCCATCAGGTAGCGGTCCTTGATCGTGCCCGGCTCGCCCTCGTCCGCGTTCAGGACGACGTAGCGCGGCGCCGGCTCGCGCGCGACCGCCTCCCACTTGACGCCGGTCGGAAAGCCGGCGCCCCCGTAGCCGGCGAGGCCGGACGCCTTCAGCTCCTCCAGGATTCGCTCGCGCGACGGCAGGGAGCGCAGCGCGGCGAGCCCTCCCCGGCGCTCGTAGTCGGCCAGCGTCTCGTCGCGGCGGGCGAGCCCGGTGGAGGCGCCGTCGTTCGTCCGGTGCGTGACGGGCTCGTCGCGCCCGAACGGGAGGATCGCGTCGCCCCGCGTCATCACGGGGGCGAGGTCGCAGTGGCCGAGGCACGGCACCTCGAGCACGCGTGTCCCCTCCGCGGCGTGCTCCTCGGTCCGCGCGAGCAGCTCGCGCGCGCCCAGGCAGTCGCACACCGGACCCGTGCACACGCGGAGCGCGTCGACCGGTTCCTGGAGATACGAGTAGAACGAGACGACCTCGTGCACCTCGCCCCGGCGGATGTTCATGTGGTCGGCCAGGGCGTCCGAGAGCTCGGGCGTGATCGGCCCGACCTCGCGGCGGACGCGGCCGAGGTTGTCGAGCAGCCGGGTTCTCGCCGCAGGAAGCTCGGGTAGGAGCGCGGTCAGCCCGAGGACGTCCACGACGACGATTGTAGGGCGACGGCCCCGTGGAGCCGCGCCGTCTCTCAGGCGATCTGGCGCGTCGCTTCGGGAGACGACACGTGAGCGAGGACGCCTCGCGCGAGGAGTCGCAGGAATCCGTCGACCACGTGCGCGTCGAATTGACTCCCCGCGCCGGCTCGGAGTCGCCGGCGCGCCTCCTCGTACGGCAGTCGGCCGCGGTAGGGCCGGTCGGTCGTCATCGCGTGGAAGGCGTCGCAGACGAGGATGATCCGCGACTCGATCGGAATCTCCGCGCCGGCTCTGCCGTCGGGGTAGCCCCCGCCGTCGACGCGCTCGTGGCAGTGGCGCACGATCCGGCGCACCTCCTGCAGCTGCTCGATCGGCGCGAGGATCTGCTCCCCGATCACGGGATGCCGGCGGAGGAGCTCCCACTCCTCGTCGGTCGGAGGACCGGGCTTCGTCAGCACGTGCGAGGGGATCCCGATCTTTCCGATGTCGTGGAACAGGGCGCCGAGCTCCAGTCGCTTCAGACGCTCGGGCTCGAGCCGCAGCTCGCGCCCGAGCGCGAGCGCCCAGTCCCGGATCTGCCGCGCATGAGAGGAGGTGGACTCGTCGCTCGCCTCGAGCGCGTTGGCCAAAGCCTCGACGGTCGCGATGAAGGTGCTCTCGAGCTGCTCGATGTTGTCTGCGCTCGCGAGCGCGATCTGCGCCTGGGAGCCGATGCCCGAGAGCAGGTCGAGGCGGTGCTGCGAGAACTCGGCGTCCTCGGCCGGGGCCGCCGCCACGATGCACCCGTATCGCTGCTCCGCGAAACGGAGCGGCGCGACCGCGAAGCGAGAGCTGGTGAGGTCTGCCGGCGCCCCTTCCAGGATCGCGATCTCGAGCGCGCCGAGCACGAACGGGCGCGTCTGGCCCGCGAACTCCGCAACCACCGCGTGAGGCAAGCGCACGGCCCGCAGCTCTGTGAGCTGCTCGCTCGAGTACCCCCTCGCCGCGCGTAGTCGGAGGGGCTGACCCGTCGCGTCCTGCAACCAGACCGACTGGCGCGGAGAGGCGACGATCGAGGCGGTCCCCTCGCAGACGCGCTCGAGCAGCTCGTCCAGGTCGGCTGCCGCGGCGAGCTCCTGGCTGAAGGAGAGCAGTCGATTCGACGTCTCGAGCATCGCCTTCGCGGTCTGGGCCTCGCGGCGCTCCGCCTCGTAGAGGCGTGCGTTCTCGAGCGCGACCGCCGCATGGCCCGAGAGAACCTCGAGCAGGCGCACGTCGTCCTCGTCGAACTGCGCCACGCCGAGCTGCGAGACGGCGAGGACGCCGATCACCCGCGAGCCGTAGATCAGAGGCGTCGCGATCTGCGTCTCGTCGACCTTCGCCGTGCCCGGAACCTGCGCGGCGAAGTCGCACTGGAGCGTGCTCGGCACGAGGAGCGACACGCCCGTCGCGGCCGCGCGGCCCGCGATGCCCTCGCCCACGCGGAGGCGCACCGCGCTGCGCGGCTCGCCCGAGGTGGCGAAGTGCTGACGCAGGGCGACCGGCCGCAGCTCGTCTCCCTCGATCACGTAGACGCGGCAGGCGTGATACTCGAGCAGATCCTCCAGCTCCTCGACGATCGCCTCGCCGATCGCGCTGACGTCGTTCAGCCTGTTGAGTCTGCTGCCGAGAGTCTGCAGCAGCTTCAGGTGGGCGATCGAGCGGACGCTCCGGGCGTCGCCTCGCTCGTGCGGACGGTCGGCCGCCTGCTCGTCGTAGAGGACGCTCGTGTCCTTTCCGCGCGCCTTGGCGGCCATCATCGCGGCCTCCGCGCAGGCGACGAGGCGGCGCGGATTGCGCGCATGATCCGGCGCCTGCGTGACGCCGATGGAGACGGTGACCGGGGGCGCCGGCTCGACCGCGAGCCCCGCCAGCAGGTTGCGCAGCCGCCGCGCCAGCACGAGCGCGTCGCCCGCGTCCGAGCCGGGCAGAACGACCGCGAACTCCTCACCACCGATCCGGCACGGGATGTCGCTCGCGCGGACGACTTTTCGCAACGTCTCGGCCACGGCCAGCAGCACCTCGTCGCCGACAGCGTGCCCGTGCACGTCGTTGACACGCTTGAAGTCGTCGATGTCGAGCATCAAGAGAGCCACGCTGTCCCGCCTGCGCCCGAGCAGGGCGAGCTCGGCGCGCAGCCGCTCCTGAAAACGGCGGTGGTTGTAGAGGCCGGTCAGGGAGTCGGTCTGGGCCTCGTGCGCCAGCGTGGCATGGATCTCGGCGTTGTCGAGGGCGAGCGCGGCCGCCTCGGCGAAGCGTTGGACGAGCGCGAACTCCGGGCTCGAGAAGCGCGCCCCCGCTCCCCGGCGGTACACGTTGAGAGCGCCCTTCGTCGAGTCGCGCGCTACGAGCGGGACGGAGATCAGGGCCTCCTCCTCCTTCAGGGGCGTCCCCGGCACCTGCTTGACGCGAGGGTCGAGCTGAGCCTCGTTTGCGAGCACCGGCTCGCCGTGCTCGACGGCCCAACCCGTCAGTCCCTCGCCCCACGCGTTTCGCGTCTGGAGGATCTCGCTGGCCCACCGACCGCGGGCGAGGACGGGATCGAGCATCCGCTCGCGCTCGTCCGCTCGCCAGATCGTCAGGCCGTCGTGCGGGACGAGGTCCGTCAAGGCGTCCGCGATCAGCTCGAGCAGCATGTCGAGGCTCTGCTCGGACAGGATCTCGTGGAAGACCTCTGCGAGGCGCTCGTACGACGCGAGCAGCGGCCCGAGCGCCTCGTGCCCGCCGGCCGGAACAGCGGCCAGCTCGCGCGGGGGCGAGTGCGAGGTCGTGATTGGGTTCGAAGGCTCCGGCCGCAGCATCGCTTCGAGCAGGTCGACGAGGTCACGCTCAGGATCGACCCCTCGCCGCCGCCGTGCCTCCCCCGACGGGGGGACTTCCTCTGTCCCGCCAGGCGGGCGCGCGCAACAATGCTTAACGGAGCCGCAACGGCCGCTTAAGCAGGCGGGGCTATAAGAGGAGCCTGTGGAAGCGAGCCTGACCAGGCGCGGAGTGGGCCTCGTCGCGGCGGCGGTCGGCGGCGCCGCGCTCGCGCTCGGGGGCGCGGCGCTCCTAGGCGGCTTCGACGGCGGCTCGACCACGGTGCGCGAGCTCGTCGCCCAGCCGAGCGCGTCGCCCGCGGTGTTCAAGAGCGGGAAGCAGCTGTCGATTCGCGAGATCTACGAGCGCCGCGCGCCGGGCGTCGTGCAGGTCACCTCGACCGGGTCTTCCTCGTCCGGCGAGGGATCGTTCCCGAGCAATCCCTTCCCGCTTCCCGGTAGCACGGCGCTCGGCTCCGGCTTCGTGATCGACAAGGGGGGCCACGTCGTCACCAACTACCACGTCGTGCAGGGAGCGCGGACCGTGCAGGTCAGCTTCTCGAGCAACGAGAGCGTGCAGGCCCGGATCGTGGGCAGCGATCCGTCGACCGATCTGGCAGTGCTGCAGGTGAGCGTTCCCTCGCGCGCCCTGACCGCGCTTCCGCTCGGCAACTCCGACCGGGTGCAGGTGGGCGACTCGGTCGTCGCGATCGGCAATCCCTTCGGTCTCAACCGCTCGGCGAGCGCCGGCATCGTCAGCGCGCTCCAACGCCAGATCGCCGCTCCGAACCGCTATGCGATCGACCACGTGATCCAGACCGACGCCGCCATCAACCACGGCAACTCGGGCGGGCCGCTGCTCGACGCCCAGGGCGAGGTGATCGGCGTGAACGCGCAGATCGAGACCGGCTCGAGCGGCGACGGCAACGTCGGGATCGGCTTCGCGATTCCCGTCAACACCGTCCGCGACGTCGTTGCTCAGCTCATCCGGACCGGCAAGGTCGAGCATCCGGCGCTCGGGATCCGCGGCCAGGCGATCTCCGGCCAGCTCGCGCGCGTCTTCAGGCTCCCCGTCGCGCACGGAGTGCTCGTGGAGGCGGTCCTGGACGGCAGTGGCGCCGACGAGGCCGGGCTTCGCGCCGGGTCGACGCGGGTCATGGTTGCGGGCGACAGCTATCTGCTGGGAGGCGACATCATCGTCGCGGCGGGAGGGGTCGAGATTCGCAGCCTCGATCGCCTGCGCGACCTGATCGCGGCCAAGGAGCCCGGCGATCGCATCGAGCTCCGCATCTATCGGGGCGAGGAAGCGAAGACTCTCACCGTCGAGCTCGGGCGGCAGCCGGCGACCTCCGAGTAGCCGCTCGAACGGCCTCACCCCCCCGGGAGCCGTCGGCGTTTTTCCCGGAAGGACGCGGGCGCGTGTCCGTTACAGTCGAGGCCGTGGACGAAGAGCGGCTCGATCCCGGTCGGCTCCTGCTCGCAGAGGACGAGCAGGTCACGGTCGAGGAGCTGTGGGCCGACGACGGCGGGGACGACCATGCCGGCTGGTTCTGCGTCCGCACCGACCCGTTCCCCTGCCCCGCGTCCGGCTGCACCTTCGTGGCGGAGTTCATGACGGCGGCGCACCTGATCCTCGTCTGGGAGCAGCGCGACGATCCGAATCTGCTCCGGCACGCCGGGCGCGCGAAGGAGGTCGGTCGCAACCCGCGGGTGACGGCGTACGAGCCCTCGTTCGGCGCGAGCGCCTCGTACTACGCCTGGGAGGCGGCCGGCCGGCCGGTTCACGGCATCCGGGCGTGATCCTCGAGCGTTTCGGGGAGAGCGCCCCGTTCTCGCTCGGCCTCGAGGAGGAGATCATGATCCTCGACGCCCGGACGCTCGCCCAGGTGCCCGCGGTCGACATGCTCGTTCGCGAGACGGCCGAGCTGCGCTTGCCGGGCCGGCTCAAGACCGAGCTCTTCGCCTCGGTGGTCGAGCTCAACACCGAGGCGACCGCTTGCGCGTCCGAGGCGCTCGACGCCCTCGCACGACTGAGGCGAGAGGCCGCCGCCGCCGGTCGAAACGGCCTGCGCATCGCCGCGGCCGGGTCCCACCCGGTGAGCCCCCCCGAGCAGCAGGCCGTCTCCCCCGAGAGCAGGTACGAGGAGTTCGTCGCCTACGCCGGAGTCTCCGCGCGCCGGCAGGGAGTGCA
>JBBSIG010000014.1:0-19595 GCA_038232215.1 Gaiellales bacterium
CGACGCTCGCGGCGGACCACGTGCTGTACGGCGTGATCGTGGCCGGCAGCCGCTGGCCGCAGCGCGTCTGACGCTCCCCGGCGCGCCGCGCCATGAGGCTCTGCCGAGGGGACGGCTTTTGCGCCATGATGGCGGCATGCGGTTCATGCGGCCGGAGGAGGACCGGGCAGCCGCCGAGCGGGCCCAGCGCGAGCGTCTCGAGCGCGACGCGCGGCCCGAGCGCCGCTGGGAGTACCACGTGCTGCGCGTCGGGCTCAAGGCCCGCGCCGATCGCGAGCTGAACGAGCTCGGCCTGAAGGGGTGGCAGCTCGCGCAGGTGCTCGAGGTCGACGGCCACCTCGCCTACTACTTCGAGCGGGAGCTTCCCCCGGTCGAGGCGACGGCGACGACGCCGGACGAGACGAGCTCGGCGATCTCCGCCTCGGAGTAGCCGAGCTCGGCGAGCACCTCGGAGGAGTGCTCGCCGAGGCGTGGGGGCGGCGAGCGATGGAGCACGCGCTCGCCGTCGACCGAGAGCGGCGGCGCCACCATGGGGCGCGGGATCGACTGGATCAGGTCGAGCGCCCGCAGCTGCTCGTGGGCGGCGACCTGCGCCACGTCCTGCACCGGTGCCGCGGGCACGCCCGCTCGCTCCAGCCGCTCGAGCACGTCCTCGAGCTCGAGCTCCGCGATCCGGGCGGCGATCGGCGGGATCAGGACGTCGCGGCTCGCCAGGCGGTCCGGGTTCGTCGCGAAGCGCGGGTCCAGTGCGAGCTGCGGCAGGTCGAGGGCGGCGCAGAGCGCCCCGAAGAGCCGGTCGTTCGCCGCCGCGATCATCAGCTCGCCGTCGCGCGCCGCGAAGACCTCGTAGGGCGCGATCAGCGGGAACGCGGTGCCGTGCCTCCCCGGGCTCGGCGCGCCGCCGAGCACGTCGGCGAGCTGGTAGGGCAGGAGCGCGGCCGCGGTCTCGAAGAGCGACACGTCGACGGTCCGGCCGGCGCCCGTCTGCTCGCGCTCGAGCAGGGCGGCGAGGATGCCGAGAGCGGCCCACAGACCGGTACCGAGGTCGACGAGCGAGACGCCGACCCGGACGCCCGGTCGCTCCGGCTCGCCCGTGACGCTCACGATCCCGGAGAACGCCTGCATCAGCGGGTCGTAGCCCGGGCGGTCGCGCAGCGGGCCGGCCCGGCCGAACGCGCCTAGCGCGCACGCGACGAGCCGTGGATTGCGGGTGCGGAGCACCTCGGCGCCGAGGCCGAGCCGCTCGGCCGCGCCGGCGCGCAGGCTCTGGATGAAGACGTCGGCGCGGTCGACGAGCCGGAGCACGGCCTCCCGTCCGGCAGCCGGCTTGAGGTCGAGCGCGAGCGAGCGCTTGCTCGCGTTCGCGGCGTAGAACATCACGCTCGAGCCCTCGTGGAACGGCGGCCCCCAGGCCCGGGCCTCGTCCCCGCGCCCGGGATGCTCCACCTTGACCACGTCCGCGCCGAGCGCGCCGAGCAGCTCGGTGCACCACGGCCCGGCGAGTGAGCTCGTGAGGTCGACGACCCGGACGCCGGAGAGGGGGAGGAAGCCGTCGGTCGCGCTCACGCAGGCATCATCGTCACTGAGTTGTTCAACTCGCTGGTCGACTTCGTGTTCGCCTCCTCGTGGACGCTGCCGCTGATCTTCGCGATCGCGGCGCTCGACGCCTTCTTCCCCGTCGTTCCGAGCGAGGCGACGGTGATCACGGCCGGGGTGTTCGCCGCGACCGGCGAGCTGAGCCTCCCGCTCGTGGTCCTCGCCGGGGCCCTCGGCGCCGTGGTCGGCGACAACGTCTCGTACTGGGCCGGGCGCAAGCTCGGGCGCCCGGTGACGAAGCGGCTCTTCCGCGGCCGCAAGGCGCGAGAGCGGCTGGAGTGGGCGGAGGGCAAGCTCGACGAGCGAGGCGGCTACCTCGTCGTGGTCTCGAGGTTCGTCCCGGGCGGGCGGACGGCCGTCACGTTCAGCGCCGGGCTGGTGAAGTTCTCGTGGCTGCGCTTCCTCGGCTTCGACCTATTGGCCGGCATCCTCTGGGCGAGCTACGCGGCCGCGCTCGGCTACTTCGGCGGGCGCACGTTCGAGGACGAGCCGTGGAAGGGTCTCCTCGTGGCCTTTGCGCTGGCCGGGACGCTCACGCTCGCCGTCGAGGGCTACCGGCGTTTCGTCCGCGGCGCGTCCGCGTAGAGGGATCCGGTGAACCGGCTCGCCAACGAGACGAGTCCCTACCTGCTCCAGCACGCGGACAACCCGGTCGACTGGTACCCGTGGGGGGAGGAGGCGCGGTTGCGGGCGCGCGAGGAGGACCGGCCGATCCTGCTCTCGGTCGGGTACGCGGCCTGCCACTGGTGCCACGTCATGGAGCACGAGTCGTTCGAGGACGAGGGCACCGCGGCGCTGATGAACGAGCGCTTCGTGAACGTGAAGGTCGACCGCGAGGAGCGCCCGGACGTCGACTCCGTCTACATGGACGCAGTCGTCACGATGACCGGTCAGGGCGGCTGGCCGATGACCGTGTTCCTGACCCCGGCGGGCGAGCCCTTCTTCGGCGGCACGTACTACCCGCCCGAGCCGAGGCACGGGCTGCCGAGCTTCCGCCAGGTGCTCGCGGCCGTCTCCGATGCGTACCGGAACCGCCGCGGCGACGTGTCCCGCCAGGCGGCGCAGCTCGTCGAGGCCGTGCGCCGCTCGAGCGTCCAGCGGCCCTCGAGCGAGCCGCTCACGGACGCGCTCCTCGGTGAGGCCGTGCGAGGGCTCCGGTCCCAGCACGACGCCCGCTGGGGCGGCTTCGGCCGGGCGCCGAAGTTCCCGCCCGCCTCGGCGCTCGAGTTCCTGCTGCGCATGCACCTGCGGACGGGCGACGAGGACGCGCTCGGCCTGGTCACGAGCACGCTCGACGGCATGGCCGCCGGCGGCCTGTTCGACCTCGTCGGCGGCGGCTTCCACCGCTACTCGGTCGACGAGCGCTGGCTCGTCCCGCACTTCGAGAAGATGCTCTACGACAACGCGCTGCTCGTCCCCGCGTACCTGCACGCCTGGCTCGTCACGGGCGAGGCTCGCTACCGCACCGTGGTCGAGCAGACGCTCGAGTACGTCCTGCGCGAGCTGCGCCTGCCCGGGGGCGGCTTCGCCTCGGCCCAGGACGCCGACACGGAGGGGGTGGAGGGGCTGACCTTCACCTGGACGGCCGAGGAGCTCGAGGCGGTGCTCGGCGAGCCCCGGCCCGAATTGCTGCAGCCCTTCGAGCACGGGCGCTCGATCCTGCGCGGAGCGCTCTCGGACGAGGAGCGGCGGCGGCTGCACGAGGCGCGCGAGCGGCGGCCGAAGCCCGCGCTCGACGACAAGGCGATCGCCTCGTGGAACGGGCTCGCGCTCGCCGCCCTCGCGGAGGCCGGCCGCCGGCTCGACCGGGACGACCTCGTGCGGGCCGCGCGCGAGCTCGGCGAGTTCCTGCTCGGCCCACTGTCCGACGCCGAGGGCCGGCTTCACCGCACCTACCGGGCGGGGCAGGCGAAGAACACCGGCTACCTCGAGGACTACGCCGACGTCGCGAACGGGCTGCTCGAGCTGCACGTGGCGACCGGAGAGCTCCGCTGGCTCGAGGAGGCGCGCCGTCTGGCCGGGCTCGCGGTGGAGCTCTTCGCCGACGAGGAGCGGGGCGGCTTCTACCTCTCCCCGGCCGACGGCGAGCGGCTCGTCGCCCGCACGAAGGGCCTCGACGACCATCCCACCCCGTCCGGCAACTCGATGCTCGCCTACGTGCTCCTGCGCCTGTCCAGGATCTACGGCGACCCGGAGCTCGAGCGGCGGGCGGTCGGTGTTCTCCGGCTCGTCCGCGACCTGCTCGGCCGGGCGCCTTCCGCCTTCGGCCACGCGCTCTGCGCGCTCGACCTGCACCTCTCGCCGCCCCGTGAGCTCGCGATCCTCGGCCCGCCTGGGAGCGAAGTCGCCCGGGCGGCGCTCGCGGGCTTCGACCCGAACGCCGTCGTCGCGTTCGGGCCGGCGGAGGGCGTGCCGCTGCTCGAGGGGAAGGGCCTCGTGGACGGCTCGCCCGCCGTCTACGTGTGCGAGGGCTTCGCCTGCCGCGCGCCCGTCACCGACCCCCTCGCCCTCGCGGGCGCCGCGAGCCGGTGAGGCTCAACGTCCACGAGTGGGGCGAGCGAGCCGCGCCGCCCCTGATCTGCCTGCACGGGATCGCCGCGCACGGCCTCCGCTTCCGCAAGCTCGCGGGGGAGCGGCTCAAAAAGAGCTTCAGGGTGCTGGCGGTCGATCTTCGCGGCCACGGGCGCTCGGGCCACGACCCGCCCTGGGACGTCGCGACGCACGTCGACGACGTTCTCGAGACGGCCGACGAGCTCGGAGTCGAGCGCGCGTGCTGGATCGGGCACAGCTTCGGTGGCAGGCTCGTGGCCGAGCTCGCCGCCCGTGCGCCCGGACGGGTGGAGCGGGCCGTCCTGCTCGATCCGGCGCTGCACGTCGCTGCCGAGACTGCGCGCGAGTCGGCGGAAGGCGCGCGGGCGGACATCTCGTTCGCCTCGGTCGACGAGGCGGTCGCCGCGAGACTCTCCGCGGGCAGTCTCTTCCACACCCCGCGCGGGCTCGTCGAGGAGGACCTGCGGGAGCACCTCGCGCGCGGGGAGGATGGCCGCCTGCGGGCCCGCGTCAGCCAGCCCGCGGTGATCACCGGCTGGAGCGAGATGACGAGGCGCCCGCCGCCTCCGCCGGAGGCTCCCACGCTCGTGGTGCTCGGCGAGCAGTCGTGGCTCCCGGTGGACGTGACGCCGAGCGGTCAGCTCCGTGCCGTCACCGTCCCCGGCGGCCACGTGGTGCTCTGGGACGCCTTCGCGGAGACGGCTGACGCGATCGAGGCCTTCCTCGAGGCCCGCTGACCCGGGCCCCTTTCCCACCAAGCAACAGACTGTTACTTGGTGGGTCGAGATCGCCGCGGGGATTGCTCGGCACGCCACCTCCGCGCGAGCGACCCGGGCACGTAAGCTCAGGCGATGGACGTGCGCGAGCTCGTCGCCGCTCCGCTCGAGGAGCTCTGCGCGGAGGCGAGGTCGCTGCGGCGCGGGCGGCTCGTCACGTACTCGCCGAAGGTCTTCCTGCCGCTGACGAAGCTCTGCCGGGACGTCTGCGGCTACTGCACGTTCGCACGCCCCCCGCGGCGTGGCGAGCGCGCCTTCCTTACGCTCGACGAGGTGCTCGAGGTCGCGCGGGCGGGCGCCGCGGCAGGCTGCCGCGAGGCGCTCTTCACGCTCGGTGACAAGCCCGAGCTGCGCTACCGCGCCGCGCGGGCGGAGCTCGCTTCGCTCGGGTGCGAGACGACGCTCGAGTACCTGGCCCTCGCTGCCCGCACGGTGCTCGACGAGACCGGGCTGCTGCCCCACCTCAACCCCGGCGTGATGACGGCCGCCGACCTGGCCGCGCTCCGCCAGGTCAGCGTCTCGATGGGGCTCATGCTCGAGACGACCTCGGAGCGACTGTCGGAGCGGGGCGGGCCCCATTACGGCTCGCCGGACAAGCTCCCGGCTCGACGGCTCGAGACGATCGAGGCGGCAGGCCGGCTCGCGATCCCGTTCACGAGCGGGATCCTGATCGGGATCGGCGAGACCCGGACGGAGCGGCTCGGGGCCCTGCTGGCGCTCCGCGCGCTCGGAGAGCGGTACGGGCACGTCCAGGAGGTGATCGTCCAGAACTTCCGCGCGAAGCCCGGCACCCGGATGGCCGCGCACCCCGAGCCGTCGCTCGACGAGCACCTGTGGACGATCGCGGCGGCGCGCGTGCTGCTCGGGCCGGACTGGCACATCCAGGCCCCGCCGAACCTGAGCTACTCGGAGTTCCCGCGCCTGCTCGACGCCGGGATCGACGACTGGGGCGGCGTCTCTCCGGTCACGATCGACCACGTCAATCCCGAGGCGCCCTGGCCCGAGCTGGAGCTGCTCGAGCGGGCGACGCGGAGCCGCGGCCTGGAGCTCGCGCCGAGGCTCGCGCTCTACGGGCGCTACGTCGCGGAGCTCGACCGCTGGGTCGACCCGGGCGTCGCGCCCGCGGTGTGGCGGAGTGCGGACTCCCTCGGCCTCGCGCGCGAGGACCCCTGGGCGCCGGGCGAGCCGGCCGCCGTGCCCGCGCGGTTCCTGGCGAGAAACGACGCGCTTCCGCTCGAGCTCACCGGCGAGGAGCTCGGCGAGGAGGAGCTGGTGCGGCTGCTCGAGACGCGCGGGGAGGACCGCCGAGCTGTGCTCGCCGCGGCCGACGCGCTGCGCCGCGAGGTCTGCGGGGACACTGTCAGCTACGTCGTCACGCGAAACATCCAGTACACGAACGTCTGCTACTTCCGCTGCGGCTTCTGCGCCTTCTCGAAGGGCAAGCTGGCCGCGAACCTGCGCGGCGCGCCGTATCTCGTGCCGCTCGAGGAGATCGTCCGGCGCTGCGAGGAGGCCTGGGAGCGCGGGGCGACCGAGGTCTGCCTGCAGGGCGGGATCCACCCGGCGTTCACCGGTGCGTTCTACCTCGACGTGGTCGAGGCGATCAGGGCGGCGGTCCCCGGGCTGCACGTGCACGCGTTCTCAGCGCTCGAGGTGTGGCAGGGCGCGGCGACGCTCGGACTGCCGCTCGAGCGGTACCTGACGCTCTTGCGGGAAGCGGGCCTCGGCTCTCTGCCCGGCACGGCCGCGGAGATTCTCGACGACGACGTGCGGCGCGTGATCTGCCCCGACAAGGTGACGACCGAGCAGTGGCTCCAGGTGCACGAGACCGCCCACCGGGTCGGCCTCCACTCGAACGTGACGATGATGTTCGGGCACGTGGAGCGCCCGCTCCACTGGGCGCGACACCTTCTTCGCGCCCGCGAGCAGCAGGCGAGGAGCGGCGGCTTCACGGAGTTCGTGCCGCTGCCGTTCGTCCACATGGAGGCGCCGATCGCCCTGAAGGGCCGGGCGCGTCGCGGGCCGAGCTTCGGCGAGGTGCTGCTCGTGCACGCCGTCGCGCGGCTGGCGCTCCACCCGCTGATCACGAACGTCCAGGCCTCGGGGGTGAAGCTGGGGCCGGAGGGCGCGGCCGCGGTGCTCCGCGCCGGGGTCAACGACCTCGGCGGGACGCTGATGAACGAGTCCATCTCGCGAGCGGCGGGCTCGGAGCACGGGCAGGAGCTCTCACCCGAGCGGATGGAGGAGCTGATCCGCTCGCTCGGCCGGACGCCGCGCCAGCGGACGACGCTCTACGGCGATGCCTGCGCCGAGCGGCAAGCGGCCTCGTTCGGCGCCGCCCCGCTCGCCGAGCCGTGGAACCCGCCCGCGAGCGAGGCGCGCCTGCGGGCGCCGAAGCGGCTCGTGCGCCCCGGCTTCGCGGCTGCGCGGTAGCGCCTCCACGCCGTCCTACGGCCCGGCGCGCGAGGCCCCGGGAGCGCGGCTGACCGCCGCCGGCGCGGCGCAGCGCGGCTGCCCGGTGTCAGCGCGGCTGCCCGGTGCCAGGCACCGTCACGAGTACGACACGGCTCTGTGCCGATTGTGTGAAATGTCGTCCCGGCACGGAGCGCTCGTCTGACAATCGACGGGATGCGCGGGGAAGGGTCGTGCCCTGCGCGGCTAGAAACGGCTCTGAGCAGGGCTTCCTTCTGTAGTGAGCCCAGTACGACCGGCCAGAACGGCCGCGTCCCGTCGTAGCGGTTCGCCGACCCCTCCGCCGCTGCGGTGCCAGGCACCGTCACGAGTACGACACAGCTCTGTGTCGATTGTGTGAATTTCTGTGCCAAGTGTCTACGGCTCTCCGCGCGCCTGGATGCGGTAGATCGCCCCCGCGCCCCAGTCGGCGACGAGGAGGCCTCCGCGCGCGTCGACCGCCACGGCGAGCGGGTGCCGGAAGCCGCTAGCGAAGACGGACACCTTCGAGCCGGCGACGCGGTCGACTCGCTTGCCGAAGCGCGAGGGCTTGTAGGTGCCCCACTCGGCGAGGAAGACGTCGCCGCGGTAGACGGCCGGAAACGATCGGCCGGTGTAGAAGGCGAAGCCGTCGGCGGAGGAGTGGGGCTCGAGGTAGGCGACCGGGCGCCTCACCCCACGGCAGCTCCCGAGGAGGCGCAGCTCCCGGGCGCTCGGCCAGCAGTCGGGCCAGCCGAACCGGTCGCCCGGCTCGACCCGGACGAGCAGCTCGGCCGGCTCGGGGTTGCCGGGCCGGTCGAGGTCGTCGCGTCCGTTCACCGACGCGTAGAGCTTGCGCGTCCCCGGCTGGAACGCCAGGCCGTACGCGTTCCGCAGCCCGGTCGCCACGATCCGCAGGTCATTTCCGTCGGGACGGACCGAGAGGATCGTCGCGCTCCGCCGATCGCGCTCGCGACAGGCGTTGCACGTGGAGCCGCTGCCGAGGTAGAGGCGCCCGTCGGGGCCGAGCACGACGTTGTCCTGCTGGTGCTCTCCGTTCGGCAGCCGCCGCAGGACGGCCCGCCGGGCCACGACGCGTCCGACTCGAACGCGAAGGCGCGTGAGCGTTCCGGTGGAGGCCACGTAGAGGTCGCGCCCCTTCCAGGCGAGCCCGAGCGGCGTCTCGAAGCCACCCGTGAGCCGGCGCGGCCGCCCGCCGCGCGGGCCGACCGAGACGACGTCGCCGCCGTTCTGCGTCAGATAGAGGCGCCCGCCCGGGCCGAACGCCATCGCGGTCGGACGCTCGAGCCCGCTCGCGAAGACCTCGACGCGGAAACCGGGCGGGACGCGGATCCCGGTCGCGGGCGGGGAGTCGGCCGCGAGCCAGGCCAGCGCCGCGACGACGCCGACCAGCAGCGACCTCACGGGGGCGACTCGAGCTCGAGCAGGTCGTCGATCGTCTCGCGCCGGCGGATCACCCGCGCAGCGCCGGCGCCCACCAGAACCACGGCCGGCCGTGGCACCGCGTTGTAGTTCGAGCCCATCGCGAGGGTGTAGGCGCCCGTGACCGGAACCGCGAGCAGGTCGCCCGGAACAGGGTCTGCCAGCCGCACCCCCTCGATCAGAACGTCACCCGACTCGCAGTGCTTGCCCGCGACGCTGTAGCGCCCCCCGGGCTCGTCGCCGGCGCGGTTCGCGACCAGCGCCTCGTATCGCGCTCCGTAGAGCTGCGGACGGGGGTTGTCGGACATCCCGCCGTCGATCGCGACGTACGTGGTCGTCTCGCTCGCCTGCTTGACCACGCCAACGCGGTAGAGCGTGACGCCGGCCTCGGCGACGAGCGAGCGGCCGGGCTCGAGGATCAGGTGGGGAGCGGGCAGCTCGTGCTGACGCCAGGCACGCTCGAGCTCGTCGAGGAGCTCGCCGACGAAGCGCTCGATCGCGGGAGCGGCCTCGTCTCCGACGTGCGCGACGCCGAGGCCGCCGCCGAGGTCGAGGAGCGCGGGAGTCCAGCCGAGCTCGGTGCGGCACCTGGCCGCGAAGCCCGCGAGCCAGTCGATGGTCATGCGCGCGGCGCGCGTGTCGACGAGCTGCGAGCCGATGTGGACGTGCAGGCCCTCGATCTCGGGCCGCTCCGCGAGCGCCTCGAGCGCCTGCTCGGGCGTGAGCCCGAACTTCGACCCGCGGTGCGCGGTGCGGATCGCCTCGTGCGTGTCCGCCTCGATCCCGGGCGTGACCCGCACGAGCAGGCGGCGGACGCCGGCCGAGAGGGCGCGATCGGCCTCACCGGGCGCGTCGAGCGCGACGAGGGCGCCGAGGGCCCCCGCGGCGCGTAGCTCGTCGTCTCCCTTGTTGTTGCCGTGCACGACGAGCTGCGTGCCGGAGAGCCCGGCACGTCGGGCGAACTCGAGCTCGCCGAGCGTCGAGACGTCGGCGCCGAGCCCCTCCGAGGCGAAGAGGCGGAGCAGCGCGACGTTCGGGAACGCCTTGGTGCCGTACACCACGAGCGCGTCCGGCGCGGCGCGCCGGTAGGCCCGTGCCCGGGCGCGTAGGGTCGCCTCGCACAGGACGACCAGCGGCGTGCCGAACCGGCCCGCGAGCTCGGACGCGCGGAGGCCGCCGAGCGTCAGCTCGCCGTCGTCGACCGCGGCCGTGTCAGGAAAGAGCTCGAGCACCGAAGCGGGATTGTGCCGCCTCGAGAGCCTCGTGCACGCCGCCGGGCCCGGGCGCGGCCCTCGCACCGGGTGTCCGGGGCGCCTCGAACGAGCCGTCGCGGACCGCACCGGCGACCCGGTCGTATGCGTCGCGGAAAGGCACGCCCGAGAGCACGAGGGCCTCGGCGGCGTCGGTCGCGAGGAGCAGCGGATCGTCGCACGCCTCCGCGAGCCGCCTCCGGTCGAATGCAAGGCCGCGGACGAGAACCGCCAGCGCGGCGAGCGCGCCGCGCACGTCGCGGCGCGCTCCGAACACCGCCTGCTTGTCCTCCTGCAGGTCGCGGTCGTACGCGAGCGGCAGGCCCTTCGTCGTGGCGAGCAGGCCCGCCAGGCGGCCGATCGCGGTTCCGGCCTTCCCGCGCGCGAGCTCCGCGACGTCGGGGTTCCGCTTCTGCGGCATCGCCGACGAGCCCGTCGCCGCGTCTTCCGGCAGCGAGACGAAGCCCCACTCGCTGGAGGCCCACAGACAGAGCTCCTCGCCGATCCGGGAGAGGTGCCCGAAGAGCGCGGCGACGGCGTAGAGGTAGTCGAGCGCGAAGTCGCGGTCGGCGACCGCGTCGAGCGAGTTCCGCAGCCCCTCGTCCGGCGGCGGGATCGGCAGCGTCGACCCGGCGAGCGCACCCGCACCGAGGGGGGAAGGCCGCGCCTGCTCCGCCGCGAAGCGGAAGCGCGTCCGGTCGCGGTCGAGCATCTCCGTCCAGGCGAGCAGGTGATGGCCGACCGTGACCGGCTGGGCGCGCTGGAGGTGCGTGTAGCCCGGTAGCGGCGTATCCGCCTCGGCGGCCGCCAGCTCGAGCACCGCCCGCGCGAGTTGCTCGATTCCCGCGATCGCCTCGGCGCAGGCGTCGCCGACGTAGAGGCGTAACGCCGCCGCGACCTGGTCGTTCCGCGAGCGCCCGGCGTGGATCTTGCGGCCGAGCGGGCCCAGCAGGCGCTCGATCGCGCTGTGGACGTCCTCGTCCTCGGGCGCGACCGAGCCGGTCGCCGCGATCCGCTCGAGCGCCCCCTCCGCCTCCTGGAGCTCCTCCTCCGAGAGCAGGCGGGCGGCGGCGAGGCGGCGGGCGTGCACGAGCGTCGCGCGGCAGTCGTAGGGCAGGAGCTCGGCGTCGTCCGCCCGCAGGAACTCCCACACCTCGGGGGCGAGGCGCGTCTCCGCGCCGGCCGCCCAGAGCGTCACGCGAGCGCGAGCCTCCGCTCGCGCGTGGCGGCGAGCTCCGTCTCGAGCGCGGCCAGCCGGATGAACCCCTCCGCGGCCTCGTGCGGAAAGGTCTCGCCCGTGCCGTACGAGGCGAGCGTCTCAGCGTAGAGCGCGTGCTCGGAGCGGCGGCCGGTCACCGTCGCCGTCCCCGCGGCGAGCGCGACCCGCACCTCTCCGCTCACGAGCCGCTGCGTCGTCTCGACGAAGGCGTCGAGCGCGTCGCGCAGCGGGCTGAACCAGAGCCCGTCGTAGACGAGCTGCGCCCACCTGGCCTCGATCTCGCGCTTGGCGTCGAGCTCGCCCTTGGTCAGTACGAGATCCTCGAGCGCGCGGTGCGCCTCGATCAGCACGAGCGCCGCGGGCGCCTCGTACAGCTCGCGACTCTTGATCCCGACGACCCGGTTCTCGATCATGTCCACGCGGCCGATCCCGTAGGCGCCCGCGCGCGCGTTCAGCTCGGCTACGAGCAAGCGGAGCGAGAGCGTCTCCCCGTCGAGCGAGACCGGCAGCCCGGCCTCGAAGCCGACGACGACCTCGCTCGGGGGCGGCGCATCCGCCGGCGAGGCGGTGAGCTCGAACGCCTCCTCGGGGGGCGCCGCCCAGGGATCCTCGAGGATCCCGGCCTCGATCGCGCGGCCGAAGAGGTTGTCGTCGATCGAGAAGGGCGACTCCGGCTTTGCCTCCACGGGGATGGCGCGCGTGCGCGCGTACTCCAGCTCCTCGTCGCGCGTCCGGACGCGGTCGCGGAGCGGCGCGATCACGCGCACGCCCGGGTAGCGCGAGCGGAAAGCGAGCTCGAAGCGCACCTGGTCGTTGCCCTTGCCCGTACAGCCGTGTACGACGGCGTCGGCGCCCACCTCGAGCGCGAGCTCGGCGACGGCCGCGGCGATCACGGGCCGCGAGAGCGCCGACACCAGCGGGTACTTGCCCTCGTAGAGCGCGTTCGCCAGGAGAGCCTTCGCCACCTGCTCGTCCGCGAAGGCGTCCGCCCGATCGAGCAGCAGCACGTCGTCGGCGCCGGCCGCGCGGCCGCGGGCGATCGCCGGCCCGAAGTCGGCGTCCTGGCCCACGTCGACGAGCACGGCGATCACCTCGTCGAAGCCGTACTCCTCCTTCAGCCAGGCGATCGCGCAGCTCGTGTCCAGCCCGCCCGAGTAGGCGAGAACGGCGGTCGACATCACGTGTCTCCTTCCAGGTGGTGGCGAAGCTCGGCCGCGAGCTCGACGCCGGTGACGCCGTCGCGTGCGGCCACGAAGATGGTGTCGTCCCCGGCGAGCGTCCCCGCGACGTCCGCGAGCTGCGCCGAGTCGAAGGCCCGGGCGAGCCCGTTCGCGAGCCCTGAGGGCGTCGAGATGACGACGAGGTTCCCGGTGGGGACGAGCGAGAGCGCCCAGCGGCGAAGCGCCGTCGTCAGCTCGCCCAGCCGGTCGAGGTCGGCCGCGCCCGGGAGCGCGTACACGAGCCGGCCCTCGGGGGAGCGCACCTTCACGAGCCCGAGCTGCGCGATGTCGCGCGAGACGGTGGCCTGAACGGCGTCGTGACCCTCGGCGCGGAGCGCCTCCGCGACCTCGGCCTGGGTGGCGAGCGGGCGCTCCTGCACGAGGCGCAGGATCGTGCCCTGGCGATCGAACTTCGTCATGCGAGTGTTTCCTCGAGGAGCGCGAGCGCCTGCTCGAGCTCGTCCGTCGTGATCGTGAGCGGGGGCGTGAGGCGGATGGCGTGCTCGCCCGCGGGGCCGACGAGCAGGCCGCGCTCGCGGCAGGCGTCGAGGACCGGCGCGGCGGGGCGGTCGAGCTCGGCGGCGAGGAGCAGCCCGACGCCGCGGACCTCGAGGACGCCGCCGATCTGCCGGAGCCGTCGCCCGAGCAGGTCGCCCTTCGCGACGACGCCCGCGAGCAGGTCGTCGTCGAGCGCGTCGCAGACCGCACAGGCCGCCGCGCAGGCGACCGGGTTGCCGCCGAACGTGCTCGCGTGGTCGCCGGGCTCGAAGGCGCCGGCGAGCGCGTCGGCCGCGAGCAGACAGCCGATCGGCAGCCCGTTCGCGAGACCCTTCGCGAGCGTGACGGCGTCCGGCCGCACGCCGAGCTGCTCCCACGCGAAGAAGCTGCCGCAGCGGCCGACGCCGGTCTGCACCTCGTCCAGGACGAGAAGCGCGCCGGTCGAGTCGGCGAGCTCGCGCGCCCGGGCCAGGAACTCCCGCGTGAGCGGCCTGACGCCGCCCTCCCCGAGCACGGGCTCGAGGAGGATGCAGCCGGTGTCCGGGCCGACGGCGGCCGCGAGCGACCCCTCGTCGTTCGGCCGCGCGAAGCGGACTCCCGCGAGCAGCGGCTCGAACGCCGCTCGCTTGGCGGGCTGACCCGTGACCGAGAGCGCTCCGAGCGTGCGCCCGTGGAAGGAGCCTTCGAGCGCCGCCACGCCCGACTTGCCGGTCGCCTTGCGCGCGAGCTTGAGCGCCGCCTCCACCGCCTCGGCGCCCGAGTTGCAGAAGAACGCGCCCGCGCCGCCGAAGCGCGCGGACAGCCGCTCGGCGAGTGCCAGCATCGGCTCGCTCCAGTAGAGGTTCGAGACGTGCCAGAGGCGCTCGAGCTGCGCCTGCGCCGCTGCCAGCGGAGCGGGGTGGCAGTGGCCGAGCCCCACGACGGCGATCCCTGCCACGAGATCGAGGTAGCGCCGGCCCGACTCGTCGACGAGCCAGGACCCCTCGCCCTCGACGAGCGTGACGTCGTGGCGGTCGTAGGTCTCGAGCATCGCGGAGCGGGTCGCCGTCGCGTTCACGCGACCACCGCCGTCTCGCCGACCTCGGCCCGGAGGCCGAGCCGGGCCGCGGTCACGGCCGCGCGCAGCTTGGGCACGATGCCGCCCTCGAGGTCGTGGGCGTCGAGCAGCCCCTCCGCCTCGTCGACGCCGATCACGGGCACCACCCGCCCCTCGAGCAAGAGGCCGGAAACATCGGTCAGGAAGAGGATCCGCTCAGCCCCGATCCCCACGGCGAGCGCCGCGGCTGCCTCGTCGGCGTTCACGTTGAGCGGCCCCTCCGCAACGGGCGCGACGACCGGGATGCGGCCGGCCGCGAGCGCGGATTCCACAGCGGCGGGGCGGCTCGGAACGGGGTCTCCCACGAGCCCGAGAGCACCGACCTGGGTGGCCTTGAGGCCGATCTCGTCTCCGACGAGCCCGAGCGCGCGCGCGCCGAGCACGGCGCAGAGGGCGGCGTTGACCTCGACGAGCGACCGGCGGACGACCTCGAGCGCCTCGGCGCTCGTCACGCGGCGGCCGCCGACGAACCGCACGGGCAGGCCGAGCTCCTCCATGCGGCGCGAGATCTGGGGTCCGGCCCCGTGCACGACGCAGACCTGCGAGCCGAGCGCCGCCTCGGCCTTGATCGCGGTCGCGCACCTCGTGGCGACCGCGCCGCCGCACTTGACCACGACCCGCGTCACGAGCGGTAGTCCGCGTTGATCCGCACGTAGTCCAGGGAGAGGTCGCTGGTGAGGTAGCTCGCGGCTCCCTCGCCGAGCCCGAGCTCGAGTTCGATGCGGCAGGTGGAGCCGTCCACGGGCGGCTCGGTCGACTGCGGCGTGCCGGCCGCGAGCACGGTCACGTCGTTGTAGACGAGCGTGACGCGCGCCGGGTCGAGCTGTGCGAAGCCGCCGTTGAACGGCGCTGAGCCCGCCGCGGCGAGCACGCGGCCCCAGTTCGCGTCGCGGCCGAAGAGAGCGGTCTTCACGAGTGGAGACGTGGCCACGCGGCGCGCGACCGCCTTCGCCTCCGCTCCGCTCGCCGCCCCGGTGACGCTGATCTCCGCCACGAGCGTCGCGCCCTCGCCGTCGGCGACGATCTGCCCGGCGAGCTCGGCGCAGACGCGCGCGAGCGCCGCCGCGAACTCGCCGTCGCTCGCGGAGTCGCGCCGGAGGCCGCTCGCGCCGTTCGCGAGCAGCACGACCGCGTCGTTCGTCGAGCACTCGCCGTCCACCGAGATCGAGTTGAAGCTCTCCTCGACCGCCGGGCCGAGGAACGTCTCCGCCTCGCCCGGCTCGAGCGGGTAGTCGGTCGTGAGCACGGCGAGCATCGTCGCCAGGTGCGGGTGGATCATCCCGGAGCCCTTCGCCATCCCGCCGACGACGAAGCCCCGGCCGGACGCGACCGCCTGCTTGGGCCGCGTGTCGGTGGTCAGGATCGCCTCCGCTGCTGCCCCGTCGCCGCCGGGCGCAAGCGCGCCGGCGGCGACGTTCAGGCCGGGCAGCAGCCTCTCCATCGGCAGGGGGACGCCGATGAGACCTGTCGAGAGGACGAGCACCTCGGGCGGGTCGAGCCCGAGGAGGGCGGCGACCTCGTCTGCCGTCGCGCGCGCGTCGGCGGCGCCGCCCACCCCCGTCGCCGCGTTCGCGATGCCGGAGTTGACGACGACCGCCTGCGGCTCGGCGACCGCGAGGTGCTCGCGGCAGAGGACGACGGGCGCCGCCTGCACGCGGTTGACGGTGAACATCCCGGCGCCCGTCGCCCGGGCGGTCGAGCGGACGAGCGCGAGGTCGAGCCCGCCCTTCCGGATACCGCAGGCGACGCCGCTCGCCTCGAACCCGGCCGCGGCCGTCACGCTCATACCGGCACCCCCGTCAGCCTGAGGCCGAGCGTCTGGTCGAGCCCCAGGGCGAGGTTCGCGTTCTGGACCGCCTGCCCGGCGGCCCCCTTGCCGAGGTTGTCGAGCGCGCACACGACGATCGCCCGGCCGCTCGCGCGGTCCTCGAAGAGCGCGACCTCCGCTGCGTCGGTGTGCTGCACGCGCCCGAGCTCCGGCGCCACGCCTTCGTCCAGCACGCGCACCGCCGGCGTCGTCGCGTAGGCCGCCTCGAGCCGCTCGCGCAAGTCGGACTCGACCGCGTGGGCGTAGCAGGTGGCGACGAGCCCGCGCCGGATCGGCAGCAGGTGGGGGACGAGGCAGACGGGGAAGCCGAGCGCCTGGCCGATCTCGGGGGCGTGCTGGTGCCGGCCGACGCGGTAGGGCGAGAGGTTCTCGAGCACGGAGCCGGCGTGCGAGGAGGGTTGCAGCGCGCGGCCGGCGCCCGAGACGCCCGACTTCGCGTCGACGACGACGCTCGCGGGGTCGAGCACGTCTGCGAGCGGCGCGAGCGCCAGCAGTGCCGCGGTGGAGTAGCAGCCCGGGTTCGAGATCAGGGACCCGCTGGGGTGGAAGAGCTCGGGCAGCGCGTAGCTCCAGTGCTCGAGCTCGTCCGGCCGCGGATGCGGGAAGCCGTACCACTCGGCGTAGAGCGACGCGTCCTGCAAGCGGTGCCCGCCCGAGAGGTCGATCGTGACGGCGTCGGCCGGCGGCAGGAGGCCGGCAGCCTCCTCGTGGCCGAGGCAGAGGAAGACGAGCTCCGCCCCGCTCGCGAGCGCCTCGGAGTTGGAGACGAACGCCGGCAGCGCGGAGCCGTCGAGCCTCGGGTCGAGGCGCTCGGGACCCTGACCGGCCAGGGAGTCGGAGCCGAGCGCGACGGGCTCCAGCTCGGGGTGGGAGAGCACCCGGTCGAGCGTCTCCTGGCCGGCGTAGCCGGCGCAGCCGATGATCGCGGTGGTGATCACTGCTGCGTATTATGCACAAACTGCGAATAAACGCGGAATAGGCGCTCTTGCGCGGTGACCGTCGGGCGATCTCCGACGGGTGGGACGAGAATGGCGGCCGAGCACGCGGTCTCGCGCCGCGCCGCCGTGGTGATAAAGTCGGCGCCGTGCAGGAACTTCTTTTGTAGTCCAGGAAGCGAACGCGGCGGCGCCGCGGCAGCTTCCCGCGGCCTCTCGATCGAGAGGCTCTTTTTTTGGCGGAGGCCCATGGATCGGTACGACCCGCAACGAATCGAGCGAGCGTGGCAGGCGGTCTGGGCCGACGAGCGCGCCTTCAGCGTGCCGAACCCGGACGAGGCCGGCGTGGACGCCCAGGCGAAGCACTACTCGCTCGAGATGTGGCCGTACCCGTCGGGCACCCTGCACATGGGGCACGTGCTCGTCTACACGCTCGGCGACGTGCTCACGCACTTCCGGCGGCGCGGAGGCGAGCACGTGCTGCGCCCGATGGGCTTCGACTCCTTCGGCCTGCCCGCCGAGAACGCCGCCATCCGCGAGGGTGGGCACCCGCGGGAGATCACGGAGCGGAACATCAAGGCGATCCGGGCCTCCATGCGGCGGATGGGGTGGGCGATCGACTGGGAACGGGAGGTGTCGGCGCACCAGCCCGAGTACTACCGCTGGACGCAGTGGCTCTTCCTGCGCCTCTTCGAGGCTGGGCTCGCCTATCGCAAGGCGGCACCGGTCAAGTGGTGTCCGAACGACCAGACCGTGCTCGCGAACGAGCAGGTCAAGGACGGCCGCTGCGCGCGCTGCGGCGCCGAGGTGGAGGCGAAGAACCTCGAGCAGTGGTTCTTCCGCATCACGGACTACGCCGACCAGCTGCTCGACGAGATGGAGCTGCTCGAGAGCTGGCCGGAGCGCATCCTCGCCATGCAGCGGAACTGGATCGGGCGCTCGCACGGGGCCAGGATCGTCTTTCGCGTCGAGGAGCTCGGCCTCGAGCTGCCCGTCTTCACGACGCGGCCCGACACGCTCTTCGGCTCCACGTTCTTCGTGGTCGCGCCCGAGCACCCGCTCGTCGAGCGGCTCGCTGTCGGCTCGCCGAACGAGGCCGCGATCCGCGACTACGTGCGCGCCACCGCGGCGAAGACCGCCGTCGAGCGGCTCGAGACCGACGAGAAGACCGGCGTCTTCACGGGCCACTTCGCCACCAATCCCGCCGACGAGGCGCGCCTGCCGATCTGGATCGCCGACTACGTGCTCGCCGACTACGGCACGGGCGCGATCATGGCCGTGCCCGCGCATGACGAGCGCGACTTCGAGTTCGCGGAGCGCTTCGAGCTGCCCGTACAAGCCGTGGTCGTCCCCAAGGCGGAGCGAGGCGAGAGCGCCGGAGAGGGCGCGTTCGTCGGGCACTCGGACGACGAGGTGCTCGTCGACTCCGGGCGCTTCTCCGGCATGTCGAGCCCGGAGGCGAAGGAGGCGATCGTGGCGTGGCTCGCCGAGCGTGGTCGCGGGAGCGCCACCGTGAACTACCGCCTGCGCGACTGGGGCTTCTCGCGACAGCGCTACTGGGGCTGCCCGATCCCGATCGTCTACTGCGACCGCTGCGGCCTCGTACCGGTCCCGGACGCGGAGCTGCCCGTCCGGCTGCCGGAGATCGAGGACTACCTGCCGCGCGGCAAGGCCCCGCTCGCCTCCGCCGAGGAGTGGGTGCGCACGGGCTGCCCGCGCTGCGGCGGCGACGCGCGACGCGAGGTCGAGACGATGGACACCTTCGTCGACTCGTCCTGGTACTTCCTGCGCTACTGCGACCCGCAGAACGAGGAGGCGCCCTTCGATCGCCGGCTGGTCGACTACTGGCTGCCGGCGAACCAGTACATCGGCGGCGTCGACCACGCGACGGTGCACCTGATCTACGCCCGGTTCTTCGTGAAGGTGTTGAACGACCTCGGCCTGGTCGGCTTTCGCGAGCCGTTCCTGCGCCTCTTCTCGAACGGGTGGGTGCAGCTCGGCGGGTCGAAGATGTCGAAGTCGAAGGGCAACGTGACGGGCCCGGACGAGCTCGTGGCCGCCTACGGGGCGGACGCGGTTCGCCTGACCATCCTCTTCCTGGCGCCCGCCGATCAGGACATGGAGTGGACCGAGGAGAGCGTGCAGGGAATGGTGCGCTTCGTCCGCCGCCTCTGGCGTGTCGTGGACGAGGTGGCGGAGCGCGCGCCGCGCGACGGAGCCCCGCAGGGCCCGCTCGCGCGGAAGGCGCACGAGACGATCGCCAAGGTGACGGACGACATCGGTCGGCGCTTCCAGTTCCACACGCCGATCTCCGCAGTCATGGAGCTCGTGAACATGCTCTCGGGCGCCACCTCCGATCCGGCCGCCCGGCTCGCCGCCGAGACGGCCGTCAGCCTGATCCAGCCCTATGCCCCGCACGTCGCCGAGGAGCTGTGGAGCCGGCTCGGTCACGAGCGGCTCTGGGAGGAGCCGTGGCCCCGGGCCGACGAGGCGCTGCTCCGGCGCGAGACGTTCCAGCTCGTCGTGCAGGTCAACGGCAAGGTCCGGGACCGGGTCGAGGTGGCGGCGGATGCGTCGGAGGAGGAGCTCGTCGCCTGCGCCGAGGGCTCGCCGAGAGTGCAGCAGCACTTGAGCGGCAAGCGGATTCGGCAGCGCGTCGTCGTGCCGCGCAAGCTCGTCAACCTCGTCGTCGGGTAGGCGCCGGCGAGGCGCCCGCGTGCGCCTCTCGTGACAGAGACGGTACGGACACGTGAC
>JBBSIG010000015.1:0-19566 GCA_038232215.1 Gaiellales bacterium
ACCGCCGTTAAAGGTGCTAGGAGAGCTCGGACACCCGCCTGGTTCGACATTCTGTCCTTAATCGGCACCTATCTTGTTAGCAACCTTCGCGGGGGGGCCCGGCGGCGACGGTTGCTAACGCAGTCTTAAACAACGCTCAAACATGGCTCGTCAAGCGACGATCGCGCTGAGCACTCTGCCAACCTTCTTCGCCCCGTCCGACGTGAGATCGCGGGGTAGCGGAGTTACGACCTATCGGTCGTCGCCCACGGAGATTCCATGCTCAGCGTGTCCGGAGGTAGCGGCTCGTCCTGACGGTCGGGTCACGTCCACCCGCGGGCGGAGGATCCTGAACCTGCTCCTGAGAACCCGCCGCGCCGTCGCGCACCGGAAGAACACTGCTCACGGCCTCGAGCATTCCGGCATACGGAGCGACTTCTCCTGGATGCTTGCGGCTGCCTTTGCCCGGTCGGGATTGAATCTCTCCCAGGCCTCAAGCCGCGCACGGCTTTGCGACCGCCCGGGCGCGATGCGCCGTGCCCTCATCGGCGAGCGGCCTGCAACCTCCCGGGGCCCTGTAGCCGGCGACTCGACACCGTCCTCGACTGCTTACCCGCGGCTTGAACCGGTCCCTGCGTCGGAGCTAGCGTCTCGCGGGGAGGCCACCTGCCCTGCTCGCGCAGGGGCTAGACTCGTCGACAGGACGCCATGCCGAGGTGGGAGTCAGATGCGCTGATCGTCGACGCGGTGCGCAGCCCGATCGGCCGGCGGAACGGCGCGCTCGAGGGGATCCGCGGCGACGATCTGACCGCGCAGGTGCTGAACGGGCTGCTCGAGCGCCACGAGGTCGATCCGGCTGAGATCGAGGACGTCCAGCTCGGGTGCGTGACGCAGGTCGGCGAGCAGGCCTGGAACGTCGGACGCAATGCGGCGCTCGCGGCCGGCTGGCCGGAGACGGTGGCCGGAACGACCGTCGACCGCCAGTGCGGCTCGTCGATGCAGACGAGCTTCAACGCCGCCGCCGCGATCTGGTCGGGCCAGCTCGACCTGGTCGTCTCGGGCGGGGTCGAGATGATGTCGCGCGTCCCCATGGGCTCGAACGACGGCAGCGTCTCGGACGCCGTGCACGAGCGCTGGCAGATCGTGCCGCAGGGCATCTCCGCCGAGGTGATCGCCGAGCGCTGGGGGCTCTCGCGCGAGGAGCTCGACCGCTACTCGCTCCAGTCGCACGAGCGGGCCGCGCGCGCGATCGACGAGGGCCGTTTCGAGCGCGAGATCGTTCCGATCGACCTCACGAACCCGCACACCGGAGTCGTCTTCGCCGTGGACGAGGGGGTGCGCCGCGACACCTCGCTCGAGCGGCTGGGCCAGCTGCAGCCGGCGTTCGTCGAGGGCGGCAAGGTGACCGCGGGCAACTCGAGCCAGATCGTCGACGGGGCCGCCGCGGTGCTGCTCGCGTCCGAGCGGAAGGCGTCGGAACTCGGCCTCGAGCCGCGCGCGCGCTTCCTCGGCTTCGGGCTCGCGGGCGTCGATCCGCACGTGATGCTGCACGGGAATCCCCAGGCGTGCGAGCGGGCGCTCGCGCGGGCGGGCCTCGGCTGGGACGACATGGGCGTGATCGAGGTCAACGAGGCGTTCGCGTCGGTGGTGCTCCAGTTCGCGCGCGACGCCGGGCTCGAGGAGCGCTGGGAGGAGATCAACCCGAACGGCGGCGGCATCTCGCTCGGGCACCCGCTCGGCGCCACCGGCGCGCGCATCACCGCGACGCTGCTGAGCGAGCTCGAGCGGCGCGACGAGCGCTACGGCATCGCCTCCATGTGCATCGGCTTCGGTCAGGCGATCGCGGGCGTGATCGAGCGCCTGTAGGGCGCTAAAACCGCTTCCTCTCGGCTCCGTCGACGCGGTACGACCGCCTGCCGTCCTCGTCGACGCGGGTCGCCCGTCCCTCCTCGACGAGCTGTTCGAGGTGCGACAGCGCCTCGGCGACGGCGAAGCGCTGCTGTGTCACCTCGAGCTGACCGAAGAGCGCGCGTGCGACCTCGTAGCCCGTCCGGGCTCCCGCTCGGAGCGCCGCCTGCGCGAGGTCGAGCCGCTCGCGGTGGTGCGCGGCGATCGCGCGGGCGCGGCCGGCCGGAGCGCCGATCGGCTGCCCGTGCCCCGCGAGCGCGATCCGCGGCGCGAGCTCGACCAGCCGCTCCAGGGAGTCGAGATACGCGCGCAGCGGATCCGGCCGGGCCCCTGGATAGAGGCCGACGGTGGGGGTGATGCCGCTCAGGATGGTGTCGCCCGCAATCAGGACGCCGTCGCGCAGGAGGGCGAGGTGACCGTCGGCGTGACCGGGCAGGTGCAGGACGTCCCAGCCGTCGACGCGGTCGCCGGGGGCGAGCGGCTCCGGCTCGCGCGAGAAGTGGACGCGCGGCGCCAGGGCGATCGACTCGGTCCGCAGCCGCTCCGCCTGCTCCGCCGGGAGCCCGTTCGCACGCAGGTGCTCGGCCGCGCGGCTCGGCGAGGTCGGGTCGCCCCAGACCGCGAGACACTGCTCGTGGTCGAGGCGTCCCTGCAGGACCGTCGCGCCCGTGAGCGCCGCCACGTCCGCCGCGCCGCCGACGTGGTCGGGGTGCATGTGCGTGACGACGATCCGCTCGACGGGCCCTCCGAGCGCCGCGAGCACCGGGGCCCAGAGCGCCTCGGGGTCGCGTGCTCCGAGCCCGGTGTCGACGAGCGTCCAGCCGCCGTCTCGCGCGCGCAGCCCGTAGCAGTGCACGTGGTCGAGGCCGAACGGCAGCGGGAACGTCATCCGGAAGACGCCTTCGAGGAGCTCCTCCACGGAGGTATCTAAGCGGGGCCACGGCGGCGCGCAGGCGGCCAACCGGCTCGCGGCGACGCCTCGCTACTCGCGTCCGGGCGGCTCTAAGATCCCGCGATGCCTCTGCTGTCCGTCGAGAACGTGAGCCGGCGGTTCGGCGGCATCGTCGCCCTGGAGGACGTCTCCTTCGCGGTCGAGGACGGACAGATCGCCGGTCTGATCGGCCCGAACGGCGCGGGCAAGACGACCGCCTTCAACGTGATCACCCGCCTCTACGCGCCCGATTCCGGGCGCGTCCTCTTCGACGGCGCCGACCTGCTCCGCACGCGGGCCTCGCAGGTCGTCCGGAGGGGCATCGCGCGGACGTTTCAGAACGTCGCGCTCTTCTCTGCCATGACGGTGCTCCAGAACGTGCTCGTGGGCGCGCACAGCCGGCTCTCGCTCGGCGGCGAGCGGGCGCTGCGGGCTGAGGCCCTCGGGCTGCTCGAGTACCTCGGGCTCGCCGAGCACGCGGGCCGCCGCACGGCGGGACTGCCGTTCGGCACGCTCAAGCGCGTGGAGCTCGCACGTGCCCTGATCGCGCGTCCGCGCCTCCTTCTGCTCGACGAGCCGGCCGGCGGGCTCAACCACGAGGAGGTCGACGAGCTGAGCGCGCTGATCCGCCGCTTCCGCGACGACTTCCGGGTGACGATCCTGCTCGTCGAGCACCGCATGAACCTCGTCATGTCGATCTCCGACCGCGTCCACGTGCTCAACTTCGGGCGCACCATCGCCGAGGGGACGCCCGCCGAGGTGCGCGCAGACCCCAATGTGATCGAGGCGTACCTCGGCACGGAGGACGACGCCGTCGCCGTCGCGACGGCCGCTCACGGCGGCGAGGACGATGCCCGCACTCCTTGAGCTGCGCGACGTCGAGGCCCGCTACGGCCCGGTCCAGGTCCTGCACGGCATCTCGATCGCGGTCGAGGAGGGGCAGGTCGTCGCCGTGCTGGGTGCCAACGGAGCGGGCAAGACGACGACGTTGCGAGCCGTCTCCGGGACGGTGCGGAGGACCGGCGACGTCCTCTTCGCCGGCCGCTCTGTGGGCGGGCGCGGGCCGGACGGCATCGCGCGCCTCGGCATCGCACACGTTCCCGAGGGGCGTGGGATCTTCGGCGAGCTGAGCGTCCGAGACAACCTGCGCATGGGCGCGTATACCCAGCGCGACCGGCGCGCGTTCAAGACCGACTACGCGCGAGTGCTCGAGCACTTCCGCTGGCTCGAGGAGCGGCGCGACCAGCAGGCGGGCACGCTCAGCGGCGGCGAGCAGCAGATGCTGGCGCTCGCCCGCGCGCTGCTGTCGCGTCCGCGCGTGCTGCTGCTCGACGAGCCGTCGCTCGGTCTCGCGCCCATCGTCGTCAAGGAGTTCTTCCGCATCGTGGCGACGCTCAACGCGGAGGAGGGGCTGACGGTGCTGGTCGTCGAGCAGAACGCCAACCTCGCGCTCGCGGCCTCCGAGCGCGCCTACGTGCTCGAGGTCGGCCGCGTGGCCGTGCAGGGGTCGAGCGACGAGCTGCGGCGGCACGAGAGCGTCCGGCGCTCCTACCTCGGGTACTGAGGTGCAGCAGCTCGCGCAGCAGATCGTCAGCGGCCTCGCGCTCGGCGCCGTCTACGCGAGCCTCGCGCTCGCGATCGTGCTGATCCACCGCACCACGCATGTGATCAACTTCGCGCAGGGCGAGATGGGGATGTTCACGACCTTCGTCGCCTGGTCCCTGATCACGAACCACGGCTTCTCGTACTGGGCCGCCTTCGCGACCACGCTCGCGATCGCCTTCGCCGGCGGCATCCTGCTCGAGCGCGTCGTCATCCGGCCGGTGGAGAGCGCCTCGCCGCTGGCCGTGATCATGGTCACGATCGCGCTCTTCGTCGTCCTCAACGGCCTGGCGAGCTGGATCTGGTCGGCCGAGACGCGCAACTTCCCCAGCCCGTTTCCCGGTGTCGTCACGGTGTGGGGCGTCTCGCTCAGCCGGCACGAGGTCGGCGCGATCGCCGTCTCGCTGGTCGTGCTCGCGCTCCTGTGGGCCTTTTTCCGCTTCACGCGGCTCGGGCTCGCCATGCGCGCGGTGGCGATCGGGCCGGAGCCAAGCCGCCTGCTGGGCGTGCGCGTCGGCTGGATGCTGGCGCTCGGCTGGGGCTTCGCGGCCGTCCTCTCCGCCGTCTCGGGAATGATGGTGGCGCCGATCGTCTTCCTCGACCCGACCATGATGCAGAGCGTGCTGATCTACGCCTTCGCGGCGGCGGTGCTCGGGGGCATCGACAGTCCGCTCGGCGCAGTCGTCGGAGGCTTCGCGCTCGGCGTGGGGATCAACCTGCTCAGCACGTACGTCGACTTCGTGACTCCCGAGCTCGAGCTGCCCGTCGCGTTCGCCGTCCTGATCGGCGTGCTCCTCTTCCGGCCGTCGGGGCTCTTCGGCCGCGCCGTCGTGCGGCGCGTCTGATGCGCTCGACGCCCGTGCGCTTCGGCCTCTTCGCCGTCGGGGCGGCGGTCGTCGCGCTGCTGCCGCTCTTCGTCAGCGAGTTTCGCGCCTTCGAGCTCGCGCGCGTGGGCATCTACGTGATCGCGCTGCTCGGCCTCAGCGTCCTCACGGGCTACGCGGGCCAGATCTCGCTCGGGCACGGGGCGTTCATGGCGGTCGGCGCCTACACGACTGCCATCCTGACGACGCGCTACGGGATCCGCGATCTCTGGACGATCCCGCTCGCCGGTCTCCTCACGGGCCTCGTGGGGTTCCTCTTCGGCTTCCCGGCTCTGCGCCTGGTCGGCGCCTATCTCGCGCTCGCGACCTTCGCGCTCGCCGTCGCGGTGCCGTCGCTCGCGAAGTACGGGCGGATCGAGGAGTACACGGGCGGCGGCGGCGGTCTCTTGCTCAACCTGCCCGCCACGCCGTTCGGGCTGCCTCTCTCCGCCTCGGACTGGCTCTACTACCTCTGCTGGGGGCTCGCGGGCCTCCTGTTCGTGGCCGCCTGGCTGCTCGTGCGCGGCCGGATCGGGCGCGCCCTCCGCGCCATCCGCGAGAACGAGCTCGCGGCCGTCTCCTCCGGGATCAGCCTGCCGGCTTTCAAGACCTTCGCCTTCGGCGTCTCCGCCTTCTACGGGGGGGTGGCCGGCTCGCTGTACGCGATCACGATCAACTACGTCAACCCCGACACCTTCCCGGTGGGCCTCTCGATCCTGCTGCTGACGGGCGTCGTCGTCGGCGGCCTGGGGTCCCTGGCGGGCGTCGTCTTCGGCGCGCTCTTCATCCAGTACCTGCCGCTGTACGCCTCCGACCTGCTCGACTGGCCGCTGTCCCGGCTCGGCCTGAAGATCGACACCTCCGCGCCCGGGGCGCCGGCCGTCGTCTACGGGCTGATCCTGCTCGCAGTGCTGCTGCTCGGCTCCTCCGGCGCCGCCGGGTCGCTCGCGCGAGGGACGCGCGCGTTAACAAACTCGCTCGCCCGACGTCCTTAACAAGCGGCTCCGCAGGTCCTATCATCCGTCCAGCCCGTCGAGACGGGTCCCTCTTCCTAGGAGAGACGAGCATGAGACGAAAGCTGATCCCGTTGGCCGCGGTGGTTGCAGCGGCCGTGCTGGTGACCATCCCGGGCGCGTTCGCCGGTAGCGCGCGGCGCGAGGCGCCGGGCGTGACCGCCCGCTCGGTGACGATCGGCGGCACGTTCCCGATCAGTGGGCCGGCGTCGCTCTACGCGCCGATCGCGAAGGGCATGCAGGTCTACTTCAGCTACATCAACGCCCGGCGTGGGCCCGATCGCAAGCGCGGCGTCTACGGCCGCCAGATCGTGTTCAAGATCTACGACGACCAGTACAACCCGGCGCAGACCGTGCAGCTCACGCGCCGCTTGGTCGAGCAGGACAAGGTCTTCGCGCTCGTGGGCGGCCTCGGTACCGAGCCGCAGACCCCGGTTCGCCCGTACCTGAACCAGCAGAAGGTGCCGCAGCTCTACGTCTCGACCGGCGCCACCACCTGGGGCGCCGACCGCAAGCAGTACCCCTGGACGATCGGCTGGCAGCCCGACTACCAGTCCGAGGGTCGCGCGTACGGGGACTTCATTCGCCGCACCGACCCCTCGGCGAAGGTCGCGGTGCTCTTCCAGAACGACGACTACGGCAAGGACTACCTCGCGGGCTTCAAGCCCGCCGTCGGCGCCGGGAGGATCGTCGCCGAGGTGGGCTACGAGGTGACCGCGCCGAGCGTGACGTCGCAGGTGGCCCAGCTGAAGGCCTCGGGCGCGGACTCCTTCTTCGTCGTGGGCACGCCGCGCGGGACGATCCAGGCGCTCGTGACCGCCTACAGGCTCGGCTGGCGGCCGAAGCTGTACGTCAACTCGGTCTCCGCGACCGACGCCTTCCTCACGCAGGCGACCGCGGCCGCCGGCTCCCGTGAAGCGGTCAACGGCGTCGTCACGACCGCGTACCTGAAGGACCCTGCCTCGCCGAAGTACGCGAACGACAAGACGGTCGCCACCTACAAGCGCCTGCTGGCGAAGTACGCGCCGGGCGCGGACCCGAACAACGGGCTCTACTTCTACGGCATGGCCAAGGCGGACACGTTCGTGCAGACGCTCTACCGCGCCGGGCGCAACCCGACGCGCGAGTCGCTCCTGAACGCGGCCGTGAACCTGAAGTTGAAGAGCCCGTGGCTGATCCCGGGCACCACCATCGAGTCGTCGGCGAAGAGCCCCTTCCCGATCTCGACCGTGAAGCTCACCCGCTACACGAACGGCGCTTTCACCGAGTTCGGCGGGATCATCAAGACGCGCTAGGTGCTCGAAGGGGGCCGGCGCCCGCGCGCCGGCCCCCTCGAGCGTCAGGCCGGGGAGAGCGGGACCGTGACGATCCGCTCTCCCCGGAACAGACGCCGCTCGCGATCCCACGGGAAGAAGATGACGGTCTCGAACTCGACGCGCTCACCGGTCGCGGGCCGGTCGAGCCAGTCCCGCTCCTGGGTCGCCGTCACCCGGGCCTGCTCGTAGACGCCCTGCGGCCCGAGCACGATCGTGCTCAGCTCGAAATGGATGTCCGGGAACGCGGTCAGGAGCTCGGTGTAGAAGCGCGCCGCGCCCTCGTGGCCCTCCCAGCGAGGTCCGCCCGGGACGAGCTCGTAGACGCAGTCGTCGGTCAGCGTGGCGAGGAGGCCGGGCAGGTCGCGGGCGTCCTCGGCGAGCGAGTGCCGCTTCCAGAGCTCGCGGACCTCGTCGTACTCGGCCGAATCGACGTCCCGGCGCAGCAGCTCCAGGGCGGTGTCGCGGCTCACGGGTGCTCCTTTCGGTAGGGGCGGTACTGCTCCAGCAGCAGCTCCATCGTGGTCGAGCGTCCGCCTTCGTGCAGGGGGTCGTACGGCGTGTGGTTGACGGCGCGGACGACGAGCTCCGGCCCGACGTCGATCAGGTTGATGCAGGCCGGAGCCTGCTCCAGGCCGCCGAGGAAGGCCCGGCCCCCGGTGAGCGCGTACGAGAGCACGGCCCGGTTGACCGCTCCGTGCAGCACCGCGAGGGCGGTGCCCCAGCTCTCGTCGGCGAGCAGGCGGTCGAGCGCCGGCAACACCCGGTCGAGCAGCGAGCCGATCGTCTCGCCGCCGAGAAAGCGCGTCTCCTCGCAGACGACGCCCCGGAAGGCGCCGGTGAACGCCTCGTCGAGCTCGGCGTCCGGGATCTCCGAGAGCCGGCCGGCGGCGAGCTCGCGCAGCTCGGGCCACGACTCGGGCTCCGCCCCGGGCGCCACGATGCGCGCCGTCTCGACCGCCCGCGCGAGGCCGCTCGTGAGCACGCGGTCGAAGGACGTGCCCGCGAGCGCGCGGCCCGCGGCCCGGGCCTGCTCGCCGCCCGACGGGGACACCGAGACGGTCTCGGGATCGAAGGGCCGGCCGTCGCGGTCGAAGTAGGCCACGTCGGCATGCCGCATCAGCACTAGGCGTCGCCTCACGCGTCACGCTCCAGGAAGCGTGGGCTCGCGACGCGCAGCTTCGCCTCGACCTCCTGCTTGAGCTGCTCGAGCACACCCTCGGACAGGTCTCCCGACCGGATCCGCCGCGCGAGCTCCCAGTCGGGCTCCTCGGCGGGCCGCTCGCGGAGCTCCCGCTCCGCGATGCCGAGCGCGTTCAGCGCGACGAGCGTGCGGAAGCGGAGCCGGTGCTCCGCGAGCGTGGGGAGGATCTCGCTCTCCAGAAACTCCCGCACCGCCTCCACGAGCTCGGCGGGGGTCGGGCGGTCGTGGGTCATGCGGCGCGCTCGAGCAGGAGCAGCAGCTCGTACTCCGTCTCCGCGGCGAGACGGCCGAGGACGGCCAGCTCGACGCTCCTCTCCTCGCCGCGCAGATGGCGCCTCGACTGCAGCAGCGCTCCGATCGCCCACTTGACGTTGCCGACCACCTCCCACACGTCGAGCTCGGCGAGCGCGACCGCGCGGCCCGTGAGCTCGTTGTAGCGCTCGAGGTACGGCTCCACCTCGCCGACCCCGCCGAGCCGCCTCCGGTCGGCGCCGAAGCGCCAGGCGCGCACCAAGGGCCACGCGAGGTCCTCGGCCGGGTCGCCGACGTGCGCGAACTCCCAGTCGAGCACGTGCGTGAGGCCGCCGGTGCCGACAACGAGGTTGCCGAGGCGGAAGTCGCCGTGGCAGAAGGTGACCGGCCGGACCTGCGGCAGCCGGCCGCGCAGCCAGTGCAGGCCGAGCTCGATCGCAGGGTGCGGCTCGTCCACCGAGTCGAGCTCGCGGCGGAGCCGCTCGAGCACGTCGCCCCGAGGGAGGAACGGGAGGTCCGACGCGGGGAGGGCGTGGATCCGCGCGAGCTCCTCGGCCATCTGCAGCGGCAGCGCGGAGGGCGGGTCCCGAACGATGCGGCGGCCGATCGTCTCTCCCTCGACGCGCTCCATCGCGAACGCCTCGCGGCCCTCGAGCTCGCCGAGATAGGCCACCGGCCGAGGCACCTGCACGCCGGCCTCGTGTGCCGCCTCCAGTACGCGGTACTCCTGCGCGAGCGTGAGGGTGTCCGTGTGGATGACGCCGCCGAGCGCCCGGCGCACGAGCAGCGCACGGATGCCGCCGTCCTCGCGCAGGTCGACCGCCCAGGCCTCCTTGGAGGCTCCTCCGGGCAGCAGGTGTGCGCTCTCGACCTGTCCGCCCAGACGCCGGCCGAGCTCGCGTGTCCACGGCGGCTCCATCAGGCCGACTGGCCGCCGTCCACGACGAGCACCTGCCCAGTCACGTAGTCGGACGCGCGCGAGGCCAGATACGCGACCGCTCCCTTGAGGTCGTCGGGGCCGCCGTAACGCGCCAGCGGGATCGTGCGCACGAAGGTCTCGTCCTGCCGGTCGAGCACGTGTCGCGACATGTCCGAGGGGAACCAGCCGGGCGCGATCGCGTTCACGTTGATGCCGTGGCCGGCCCACTTCCAGGCGAGGTCGCGCGTGAAGGCGATCAGGCCCCCCTTGCTCGCGTGATAGACGATCGTGTTCATTACCTCGGCCGGGGCGCCGTGCAGGCCGGCGACCGAGGCGATGTTGACGATCTTGCCGCCGCTCCCCTGCTCGATCAGCGCGCGCCCCACCGCCTGCGCGCAGAGGAACGCGCCGGTCAGGTTCACGTCGATTACCTTCTGCCAGCCCTCGAGCGGCATCTCCTCGGGGGCGGCGCCCCACGTCGTGCCCGCGTTGTTCACCAGCACGTCGATCCGGCCGAGCTCGGAGCGCGCTCGCCGCACGAGCTCGCCGACCTCGCCCGGATCCGCCACGTCGCAGCGCAGCCCGAGCGCACGCACGCCCAGCGCCTCGCTCAGCTCGCCGGCCACCTGCTCGCAGCGCTCGGCCTTGCGCGCGCAGAGGACGAGATCGGCGCCGAGCTCGGCGAGACCCTCGGCCAGCTGCCGGCCGAGGCCGCTGCCGCCGCCGGTTACGACGGCGACCCGGCCGCTCAGGTCGAACAGCTCGCGGACGTGCGTCACGCCGCTGCCGCCGGGCTCGGCGCCGACCGCACGCCGCCGGTGTCGAAGCCGAGGCCCACACCTGCGATGCTAACCCGGTGGCCGTCGGCGATCCCGGGCTTGCGGCGGACGTGCTCGAGCGCCGCGAGCGCGTGCGGGCGTTCCTCGACGAGCACGTGTACGCGAGCGAGCCGGTGCTCGAGCGGGAGGACGAGGAGGCGGAGCGGCTCGTCCGCGAGCTGCAGCAGCGCGTCAAGGACGAGGGGCTGTGGGCGCCGCACGTCGGGCCGGAGGCGGGTGGCACGGGGCAGGGCTTCCTCGCCTACGCGCTCCTGAACGAGGTGATCGGCCGCAGCGTCTGGGCGCAGCTCCTCTTCGGCTGCCAGGCGCCCGACGCGGGCAACGCCGAGATCCTCCACCTGTACGGGACGCCGGCTCAGCAGGAGCGATGGCTGCGCCCGCTCGTCGCGGGGGAGATCCGCTCGTTCTTCTCCATGTCGGAGCCCGAGGTGTCGGGCTCCGACCCGACGGGCCTCCGGACGCGGGCGACGCGGGACGGCGACGAGTGGGTGATCGACGGGCACAAGTGGTTCAGTTCGGGCGCGGAGGGCGCGGCCTTCGGCATCGTGATGGCCGTCAGCGACCCCGACGCGCCGGCGCACCGGCGCATGAGCCAGATCGTCGTCCCCGCCGACGCGCCCGGGCTCGAGGTCGTGCGCGCGATTCCCGTGCTCGGCCACGTGGGGCGGGGGTGGGGCACGCACTGCGAGGTCCGCTACACGGGGGTGCGCGTGCCGCTCGAGAACGCGCTCGGCGAGCCCGGCGACGGCTTCCGCATCGCCCAGAAGCGGCTGGGGCCGGGGCGGATCCACCACGTCATGCGCTGGCTCGGCCAGATGCAGCGCGCGTTCGAGCTGATGTGCCGGCGGGCGCTCGAGCGGGAGGCGTTCGGCAGCCGCCTGGCCGACAAGCAGACGATCCAGAACTGGATCGCCGACTCGGCGGCGGAGATCCAGGCCTGCCGGCTGCTCACTCTCGACGCGGCGTACAAGCTCGACGCGGGCGGCGAGGCCCGCGTCGAGATCTCGGCGCTCAAGTTCTACGCCGCGCGCGTGCTGCACGACGTGATCGACCGGGCGGTGCAGGTGCACGGAGCGCTCGGGCTGACGGACGAGAGCCCGCTCTCGACGATGTACCGCCACGCGCGCGGGGCCCGCATCTACGACGGCCCCGACGAGGTGCACCGGATGGTGGTCAGCCGCCGCATCCTGAAGGAGTTCGAGGCCGGCGGCGTCTGGAGGTTCGAGTGAGCGGGCCTACCCCGGTAGGGGACCGCGCCCGATCCGAGCTCGATCGCGCTCCTCGGCCGACGCGCTCGACCAGAGCCACCACCCGAGGAGGATCCAGGCGAGGTCGAAAGCCAGCAGGCCGGCGCTGAGATGCCCGACTAGGAGCGTCTAGCGAAACGCTGTAGCCGCCTGTCCATGCCGTTTCTACGGTAGCGGGGAGCGCGGCCGAGGAGGAACTTATGGCGCGGGAGTACCAGGTCATACTTGAGATGGACATCCGAGAAGGCGCCGACCCGGAGCGGGTCGAGGACGATCTAGAACGGCTCGTCGACTTGCTGACGGAAAAAGCAGCTGGCCTCGCCCTCGGTCCTGCAGGCGCAATACACGGGGCGACTCTTGAACTCCTGTTCACAGTTCAGGCGACCGACATCGCGGAGATGTACGCGAAGCTTCACGACATCGCGGTCATCCTTCGCGACACGGGCGAGGTGGATTTCGCGACGACAAGCGCACGGCGCGGCGACCGCGAGCTTGCCTTCGCATAGCCTTCCACGCGCAGGGATGACCCCTCCTGAGCCCGCTTTGAGCGGGCAATGTCGTCCGATGCGGTAGCTAGACTTTCCCCTGCAAATCCGAAAAGTTGGCCCCCGCGAGGTTGCACCTCCGGAGGCCGGACGACGACGAGGTACAGCTCCCGTACGTCCGGTAGACGGTGTCGGCGGAGTCCCAGTCGAGGAGAGGCTCGAGCAGGTCGCGTCCCGAGTCGGCCCATTTGACCGTGCCCTCGACTCCGTCCTCGGTCGCGAAGGAGGCGAGCGAGTGGAGCGGGAAGTACAGGATGCTGAGCACGCCGCCAGCGATGGCGGCGAGGCCCATCCAGGCCTGCGTCGGGGGTGAGAGCCGCACGGCGGGGAGCTTGCAGCGTAGGACTCCTGCGGTCAAGCACCGGACCGGTGAGCTCCGAGGCCGGGGTGGACGATCCCCGAGCCTTCACCGGGGAGGGCGCATCCCCTCCGCGCCCGGCGTGCAAGGGCCGGGAACGCCGGGGAAGCGGAACTGGACGGGAGCGCGGCCCGGCTGCACCACCCAGGCCTCGCCGCTTCCGTCGCTCCCGAGCGCGACGACGACCGCCTCGGCCACGTCCTCGGGCCGGAGCAGGGGAAAACCGGCGCCCTGGAGCCGCGCGCGCTCCGGCTCGATCAACGGCGTGTCGACGATGCCCGGGCAGACGGCGTTGATCCGGATCCCTCGCCGCTCGAGCTGCGGCGCGACGCTCCGGACGAAGCCGATCACGGCGTGCTTGGTCAGCGTGTAGACGGGATCCGACTCCAGCGGCACGAGGCCGGCGAGCGACGCCGTGACGACGATCCGGCCGCCGCTCTCCATCGCTCCCGCGAGCGCGCGCACGCCGAAGACGACGCCGTCCACGTTCACGCCCAGCGTGCGCCGGTACGTCTCGTCGTCGAGAGCTGCGAGGTCGCCCGCGCCCGTGACGACGCCTGCGTTCAGGCAGGCCACCGCGACCGGGCCGATGCTCTCCCACCGCGCCGGCTCGCGCACGTCGAATCCCGTCGCGAGGTCGAGCGCCTGCACCTCGTAGCCGTCCGTCTCCAGCCGCTCCACGATCGCAGCGCCGATCCCGGAGGCGCCGCCCGTCACGAGCGCGCGTCTACGGGACAAGCACCACCTTGCCGGTCGAGCGCCGCTCCTCGATCAGGCGGTGCGCGGCGGCGGCGTCGGCCAGCGGGTGCTCCGCGCCGACGACCGGCCTGATCGCTCCCTGCTCCCACAGCCGCACGAGCTCGTCGATCGCCTCGCGCACGAGCTCGGGCCGGTGCGCGAGCAGCCGTCCCAGGTAGAAGCCCTGCACGCCGAGGTTCCGTCCGACGAGCAGGCCCGGGTCGAGCGGCTCCCACAGGCCGCCCGCGTAGCCGATCCCGATCACGACGCCGAGCGGCGCCAGGGTGCTCAGGCTCTCGGTGAACACCGGGCCTCCGACCGGGTCGACGACGACATCGACGCCGCCCGTCTCGCGCCGGATGCGCTCGCCGAACTCCGGCTGCTCGCGGTAGTCGAACGCCAGCTCGGCCCCGAGCTCGCGCGCGAGCGCCAGCTTCTCCGCCGAACCCGCGGTCGCGACGACGCGCGCTCCAAGGTGTCGCGCCAGCTGCACGGCAGCCGTGCCGACGCCGCCGGCCGCCGCGTGCACGAGCACGGTCGATCCCTCGCGCACTCGCACCTGGCGTGTGAGCGGGATCCAGGCGGTCAGGAACGTGAGCAGGAACGAGGCGCCCTCGGCGAACGACGCACCGTCGGGCAGGGGCGCGAGCCAGCGCTCGTCGACCGCGGCGAGCTCGGCATAGCCCCCGCCGCCGTCGCGGGTCAGCCCCATGACGCGACGGCCGTCGCGCTCGCCGCTGACCTCCAGGCCCAGGATGGTCGGCAGCGAGGGCGCCTGCGGGTAGCGGCCCCGGCGTACGAGCAGGTCGGCGAAGTTGATCCCGGCGGCGCGTACGCGGACGAGCGGCTCGCCCTCCGGCTCGGGTACCTCCTCCAGCTCGAGCCGCTCCGGCTCTCCGAGCTCCCGGAGGACGACCGCCTTCACCGGCCGCGCCAGCTGGGCGGGCGTTTCTCGAGGAAGGCGGCCACGCCCTCGCGGCCGTCCTCGCTCGCCAGGGAGCGTGCGAACGCCCGCGCCTCCAGCCTCAGTCCCTCGGCCATCGGCAGGTCGCGTGTCTCCCGGGCCAGCTGCTTCGTCACCGCGAGCGCGTGCGGCGAGCGCTCGGCGAAGGTTCGAGCGACGGCCAAGGCGGCGTCGAGCAGCTCCTCGCGGGCCACGACCTGCTCGACGAGCCCCCACTCGTACGCCTGCCGGCCCGAGATCGGCTCGCCGCCCAGCGTCATCAGCGCGGCCCGGCCGGGGCCCACGACCCGCGGCAGGCGCTGCGTGCCGCCGCCTCCGGGCAGCAGTCCCAGCTTGATCTCGGGCTGACCGAGCTGGGCGTCCTCCGCCGCGATGCGGACGTCGCAGGCAAGGGCGGTCTCGAGCCCCCCGCCGAGGCAGTAGCCGTGCAGGGCCACGACGACCGGCTTCGGGAAGGCCTCGAGACGGTCGGCCAGCTTCTGGATCCCGCGCGCGGACCCCTCCTCGGCGACCTCCTCGCCGAGGCTCGGGAACTCGGAGATGTCCGCGCCGGCGACGAACGCGCGCTCACCCGCGCCGCGGAGCACGATCGCGCGGACACCGTCGTCGCTCCCCGCCTCGTCCAGCGCGCTCTCGAGCTCGTCGATCAACTGGGCGCTGAGCGCGTTCACCGGCGGTCGGTCGATCGTCACGATCGCGACCATTCCGGCGCGCTCCACCTGCACGAACTCCGCCACATTCGCTCCTTCTACTTGGGGGCCATGCGGATACCGCCGTCGAGGCGGATCGTCTCGCCGTTCAGCAGCTCGTTCTCGACGATGTGCCGAGCCAGCGCCGCGTACTCCGCCGGCCGGCCGAAGCGAGGTGGCCACGGCACCTGCGCGTGCAGCGACTCGCGCACCTCGGGGCTCGCCTGCGCCATCATCGGGGTGTCGAAGATCCCGGGCGCGATCGTGCACACGCGGATGCCGAAGCGCCCGAGCTCGCGCGCGATCGGCAGGGTGATGCCGTGGACGCCGGCCTTCGAGGCGGCGTAGGCGACCTGACCGATCTGGCCGTCGAACGCGGCGACCGAGGCGGTGTTGACGATCACGCCGCGCTCGCCGCTCTCGCTCGGCTCGTTCCCGGCCATGCGCGCCGCCGCCAGCCGGATCACGTTGAACGTCCCGATCAGATTGACCTGGACGACTCGTGTGAAGCGCTCGAGGTCGTGGGGGCCCTCGCGTCCCACGACGCGCTCGGCCCAGCCGATGCCCGCGCAGTTGACGACGCCCTGCACCCCGTCCGGCGCGGCGTCGAGCGCGGCCTGCACCGCGGCCTCGTCGGTCACGTCGGTCTCCACGAAACGCCCGGCCTCGCCGAGCTCCTTCGCGACCTCCTCGCCGCGCTCCCGGTCGACGTCGGCGAGGATCACCGTTCCGCCGGCGCCCGCCAGCTCCCGTGCCGACGCCGCGCCCAGCCCCGAGCCGCCTCCGGTGACGAGGAACGTGCTGCCGTCGACCCGCATCAGGAGCTCTTCGCCGGGGCCTGCCCGAACTGCTCCCGCAGAGCGGTCTTGCGGAACTTGCCGACGGCCGTCTTCGGGATCTCGTCGACGAACTCGAACGAGTCCGGGAGCCACCACTTCGCGAACTGGCCCTCGAGGTGCGCGCGCAGGTCCTCGGGAGCGGCCGTCTGTCCTTGCCCGAGGGCGACGACGGCCAGCGGCCGCTCGCCCCACTGCTCGTGCGGGACGGCGATCACCGCCGCCTCCGCCACGGCCGGGTGGCCCATGAGCGCGTTCTCGAGGGCGACCGTGCTGATCCACTCGCCGCCCGACTTGACCAGGTCCTTGGCGCGGTCCTGGATCTCGATGTAGCCGTTGGGCTCGATCGTGACGATGTCCCCGGTCTTGAACCAGCCGTCGTCGGTCCAGCGGTCGGCCGCCTCCGGGGCCTCGTAGTAGGAGCTCGCGATCCAGACGCCGCGCACCTCGAGCTCGCCCATCGACTTCCCGTCCCAGGGAACGAGGCCGTCCTCGCCCCGCGCGCGGATCTCGACGAACGGCGCCGGGATGCCCTGCTTCGCACGGTAGGTGTACCGCTCCTCCTCGGAGAGCTGCTCCTCGCGGCTCGTGAGCTCGGAGACCGTGCCGAGCGGGCACATCTCGGTCATTCCCCAGGCATGGACGACCTTGAGGCCGTGCCGCCGCTCGAACCCCTCGATCATGGCCCGGGGCGCCGCGGCGCCGCCCACGACCATCGCGCGCAGGCGCGACAGGTCGTACGCCCCGGGGGCCTCGTCCAGCAGTCGCAGGATCCCCATCCAGATCGTCGGCACGCCGGCCGTGACCGAGACGGCCTCCTGCTCGAACGCCTCGAGCAGGCTCTGCGGATCGAGGTGCGGCCCGGGCAGGACCTGGTCGCAGCCCAGCATCGTGCAGACGAACGGGAAGCCCCAGGCATTGGCGTGGAACATGGGCACGACCGGAAGCGCCACGTCCTGCTCCATCAGCCCGAGCGAGCCGCCGATCGCCTGCGCCAGCGAGTGCACGGCGATCGCGCGGTGCGAGTAGAGGACGCCTTTCGGCCGGCCGGTGGTGCCCGACGTGTAGCACATGGCCGCGGCGCTGCGCTCGTCGAGGTCCAGGTACTCGAACGACTCGTCGGCGCCGCTCTCGAGGAGCTCCTCGAAGTCGATCGTCCCCTCGGGCACCTCGCCGTCCTCCGACACGACGACGACGTGCTCGAAGCCGGCGCGCTCGCGGAACGTCTCGACCAGGGGCCACAGGACCTTGTCCGCGATCAGCACCCTGTCGCCCGCGTGGGTGGCGATGTACGTCAGGTCGTCCGCGTGCAGGCGCAGGTTGAGCGTGTGCACGACGGCGCCGGAGACGGGGACGCCGAGGTACGTCTCGAGGTGCTGATGGTGGTTCCAGCAGAAGGTGGCGACGCGGTCTCCCTCGACCACGCCGAGCCGGCGCAGACCGATCGCGAGCCGCTTCGTGCGGCTGACGAAGTCCGCGTAGCTGTAGCGGTGGAAGCTCTTGTCGGGCAGCCGCGTGACGATCTGCTTGTGGCCCCAGAGCTCGTCGGCCCGCCGCAGGATGGCGGGCACGTTCAGCTCGTAGTCCATGATCAGGCCCTTCAGCGCGGGTCCTCCTTGCCGAACGAGGCCCGGCGCTCGAGATCCGCGGAGTCGACGAGCTGCCCGTCTCGCGGCACGTAGCCCCCCTTGCCGCCGACGACGAGCAGGACGAGGTCCTCGTCGCCGGGGTTCGAGACCTTGCGCGGAGTCGTCGACTCGACGTGGCAGAGGCCGCCCGGCCCGAGCTCACGCGTCTCGCCGTCGACCTCGAAGCGCGCGGTGCCGCTGTGCACGAAGTAGAGCTCGTCCTGCCGGTCGTGGTAGTGCAGGAAGCCGTCGGCGCCCGGGGGGTAGACGATCGCGTTGACGCCGAACGCCGTCACCCCGAGAGCGCCGCGGACCTTGCGGAACCCCGGGCCCTCGCCGAGCTCGTCGATCGAGCCGAATGCGTGTCCCATGCCGACCTCCTCGCGATCTAGTGCGTCAGCCTACGAGAAAGAGGCCGCCTGCGCCCGCCGTCAGTCGAGCAGGGAAGCGGCGATGCGCGCGCGGTGCGCGGCCGCGAAGCCGCCGTAGGCCTGGATCCACTGCGCTCGCTTGTAGAGCCGGTGGAGGACGTGCTCCCAGGTGAAGCCGATGCCGCCGTGCACCTGGATCGCGCGCTCGCACGCGGCGACCGCGGCGTCGCCGGCGTAGGCCTTGGCCGCCGCCACGGCGACCGGCGCGTTCCCGTCGCCCTCGGCCACCGACCAGGCCGCCCAGTAGGCGAGCGAGCGGGCGAGCTCCGTCTGCACGTAGGCGTCGGCGAGGCTGTGCGAGACCGCCTGGTAGACGCCGATCGGCCGCCCGAACTGCTCCCGGCTGCGCGCGTAGTCGACGGACAGCTCGAGCGCCCGCTCCCCGACGCCGACCGCCTCGCACGCGAGGGCCGCGAGCGCTCGGAGACGCAGGCGCTCCACCGCCTCGCCGGCCGGGCCGAGCTCGTCGCCGCCTTCCGCCGCGCGCAGCCTGCCGAGACGGCGCGTGGAGTCCATCGTCTCGAGCGTCTCCCCCTCCGCGGGCAGCGCGTACAGCGTCTCTGCCCGGACGACGAGCACCCGGTCGACGCTCGCGAGGCTGGGCACGAGGTCGCCGTCGAGCGCGGCCGACCAGCGTGTTCCGCCCGCGGCGGCGTCTGCCTGCAGCTCGGGCGGCAGCGCCGGCACCGTGAGGCCGACCGTGGCGAAGTAGGGGCCGGGGTAGAGCGCGCGGCCCAGCTCCTCGTGCAGGACGGCCTCCTCGACGAAGCCGAGCCCGGCCCCGCCCTGCTCCTCGGCGACGGAGACGCCGAGCCAGCCGAGCTCGGCGAGCTCGCCCCAGGAGGCCTCGTCCCAGCCCTCCTCGGACTCGGCCAGCTCGGCGACCCGCTCCGCGGGGTACCGGTCGGTCAGGTACGCGCGTGCCTCACGACGCAGCTCGTCCTGCTCGGGCGTGAAGGAGAAGTCCATCAGCGCCCCTGCTCGCGGGTACGGGCCTTGTCACGCGCTGTGTACAGGGGCCTGTCCACGCCTCACCGGCTCCGAGGCAGGCCGAGCACGCGCTCGGCGATGATGGCCCGCAGGATCTCGGAGGTCCCGGCCTCGATCGTGTTCCCGCGGCTGCGGAGCTGCTGGTACTGCCAGTAGCCGTCGAGCGGACCGTCACCGCCCGTGAGCTGGGCCTCGGGGCCGAGCAGCTCGAGCGCGAGCTTCGTCAGCCGCTGGTTCGACTCCGACCAGTGCAGCTTCGCCACCGACCCCTCGGGGCCCGGGATGCCCGTCTTCATCAGCTGGGTGAGCGCGCGCAG
>JBBSIG010000016.1:0-19466 GCA_038232215.1 Gaiellales bacterium
CGAGCCTCACTGGGCCGGAAAGACCCCGATCTGCGTCGACCTGCTCGCATCGTGGCCTGCGATCGCCCTCCCCAAGCGGTATCGTGCAGGGGGCTCCATCCCGGGATTCAAACCCCGGGCCCCATTGAAGCTCACAGTGGCGCCGGGCCGAACGAGCCAAGCGCCGCCATCCCGGGATTCAAACCCCGGGCCCCATTGAAGCATGTAGAGCGCGCTCGGGTTGATTACGGCGGCGATCCATCCCGGGATTCAAACCCCGGGCCCCATTGAAGCTCGCGTAGCTGCACGCGGCCCTCGACGATGTTCAGCCATCCCGGGACTCAAATCCCGGGCCCCATTGAAGCAAGAGCCGAGCCTACGCGGAGAAGCGGGCGATCGAGCCATCCCGGGACTCAAATCCCGGGCCCCATTGAAGCACGGTCTGGAAGAGGACGTCGGAGACCTTGCGCGCCCATCCCGGGACTCAAATCCCGGCGCCCCATTGAAGCGAGGCGGTGACCGTGCAGGTGATGGTCGTGCCCTGCTCCCATCCCGGGACTCAAATCCCGGGCCCCATTGAAACTCTCGGCGCGGGAAGCTCCCGAGATCCTTCCTGGGTGGGGTTCGTCGCGTCGGTCGTGGGCTCGAACGAGCGGGCACGCGCGCGGAGGCGCTCGGGATCCTCGACAGCCTCCGCGTGCGCAGGCGCGGCTCCTGACGCTCGCCCGCGCACTACCCTGGCGGGGTGGCGGTCGGGGCGGAGTCGGCGCGGGGGCAGGAGTCCGAGCGGCGGGCGTGGTGGCTGCGGACGCTGCTCGTGCTCACGAGCCCGCGTGCGGTCTTCGTCGCGCTCCGTGACCAGACCGACGAGGCGAGCGCGGAACGTCAGGAGCCGCTGCTCGCTCTCATCCTGCTCGGCGGCATCGCCGGCGTGCTCGCGACGAGCATCGCGGGCCGTCTGCTCGACGACCGCGAGCTCGACGGCCTGCTGGTCGCCGTGTGGGCGTTCGTGGGCGGCAGCTTCTACGGAACGGCGGCGTACTGGCTCGTGGGCGCCGCGCTGCACGTGGGGGCTCGCGGCCTCGGCAGCCAGGGCACGTACCGGCGGACGCGGCAGCTGCTCGGCTTCGCCTCGGCGCCGCTGGCGCTCTCCCTGCTCGTGCTCTGGCCGATTCGACTGGCCGTCTTCGGCGGCGACGTCTTCCGCAGCGGCGGCTCCGACTCGGGCACTGCCGGGAGCGCGTTCGTCGTGCTCCAGCTCGTGTTCGTGCTGTGGGCGCTCGTGCTGGCGCTCGTCGGCGTGCGCACCGTGCACGGCTGGACGTGGGGGCGGGCCGCCGCCACGGTGGCGATCGCGGGGCTGCTGCCGGCGCTCGTGGTGGCCGCGGCGCGGATCTAAGGGCCCGTCCGAGAAGCCCGTCCGGGCCCCGGCGAACGCTGAGCGGCGCGAGGCGGCGGGGGGCGCGTCGAGCCCTCGGCGCATGGCCGAGTCCTGGGAGCCTGCGCAGCGGGGCGGGGGCGGCCGGCGGCCGTTCCTCCTCCGCCGCTCGCGCGGCGCAGGCATCATCGCCCCTCGGTGTCTCGGTCAGGGGGAGTGTGATCCTCGGCGGCAGGAACGAACGAGAGTCTCGTGGCCACGGCGACAGCCGTGCGACGCTCCCGGCTCACTGTGGCTCGGACGCCCCCGCCGCGATGCGGGTGGTGATCCTGACCGCCGACGTCGGCGAAGGTCACGCGGCGGCCGCTCGCGCTCTCGCCGACGAGCTGCGTGCCGAGCGGCCCGATTGCCGCGTCTTCGTCCTCGACGCTCTCGCCGGCCTCGGCGCGTTCCTTCGCTACGTGCTGCGCGACGCGTACCGCTGGCAGCTGAGGCGAGCGCCGTGGATCTTCGGGCTGCTCTTCGGTCTCCTCGCCCGCAGCGCCCCTCTGCGCGCGCTCGGCCGCACGGGTCTCGCGCTGCTCGGCGCACGCGGGCTGCTCAGGCTCGTCTCGGCGTACCGGCCGGACCTCGTCGTCTCGACGTACCCGGCTGCGACGAGCGTCCTCGGTCAGCTCAGACGGCGCGGCCGGATCGCCGTGCCCACGTGCGCGACCGTGACCGATCTCGCCGGCGTCGAGTTCTGGGCTCACCCGTCGATCGACCGCCATCTCGTCATGCACGAGTCGTCGGTCGCTCCGGTGGAGCGCGTCGCGGGCCCCGGAAGCGTCAGGCGCTCGCGACCACCGATCGCACGTCAGTTCTTCGAGCCGTGCTCCCGGGAGCGTGCTCGCCGCGAGCTCTCGCTTCCGCCCGAGCGGCCGGTCGTCGTGGTCTCGGGGGGCGGTTGGGGCGTCGGCGATCTCCTGCAGACGGTCGGCGGATGCCTCGGCGTCCCCGAGGCGATCGTGGTCTGCGTGGCCGGCAAGAACCGAGATCTCGAGCACGAGCTCGCGGTCCTGCACGCGGCCGAGCCGCGCGTTCGCATTCTCGGATTCACGGACCGGATGAACGATCTCCTTGCCGCCGCGGACGCGCTCGTTCACTCGACTGGAGGCGTCACCTGTCTCGAGGCGATCGCGCGCGAGTGTCCGATCGTCGCGTACGGAGCGCCGCCGGGACATGCCCGTGCCGCGGCTCGCGTGCTGGCCGAGCACGGTCTGGCGACGACCGCCGAGACGCCGGGCGAGCTCACCGCTGCTCTCACGCAGATCGTCGCTCGCCGCTCCGCTCCCCGACCCGGTCTCGCGCCGGCGCCGAGCGCGGCCGCGCTTGCTCTCGGTACGGCTCTGCGCCTCCAGCGACCCGCGCGGCGCATGCGCGTGGCGGCCCGCGTCGCCGCGCTCGCGACGGCGTCGCTCGTCGGCGGGTGGACGTTCCTCAGTGACGACGCCTACCCGTTCACGTCCCGCATCCTCGACCTCGAGCCGGTGGCGCGGATCCCGACCGCTGGGCCGCAGGTGGCGATCGTCGTGCGCGCGCCCCAAGGTGCGATCGAGGCCGTGTTGCCCCTGCTCAGGCGAACGCACGTGCGTGTCTCGTTCGGGTTCGCCGGGCCGCCGGACCTCCGGGTTCTCCGTGCGCTCGAGGATGCCGGCAGCGAGCCGCTGCCCGAGCTGGCGCCGGGGAAGCTGACGGGCTGGCTGCGCACGAGAGCCGAGCTCGAGCACGAGTCGCGCAGGCTCCACGTCGGGCGCGAGGGCTTCTACCTCGCTCCCGCCTCCGGCTTCACCGCCGCGCAACATCTCCTCGGGCGCGATCTCGGAGCAAGACCCATCGTCGGCGCGGCGCGCGTCGGACCGCACGTCGCGCGCCGGCAGACGCGCTTTCGGCGTGGCGACGTGATCGTCGTGTCGGTCGGCTCGGACCGGGCCGCGGCGCGGCGCGAGCTGAGCACGCTGCTCGAGAGGCTCACGGTGCAGGGGCTGCACGCGGTGCCCGTCCGCGACCTCGCCTCGGGCGCTCACGGCTCGCGCGCGACCGCGCGCCGCTCCGCGCTCGCCGGAGGCCCCGAGCGGCTGCTCGGCCCGGCCCCCGGCCCGACGCGCAGCCCCGGCGCCCGCACGAGCAGGCCTTGAGACGGGCGCTCGCCGTAGCCCCCGCGGCAGTCGCCGCGGCCTACTGCCTGCCGGCCGCGGCAGCGGTCTGGCCGGCGGCCGGCAAGCCGCTCGGCGTCCGCAGCCGGGTGGAGTCGGGCTCGGTGCTCTTGACGTTCGACGACGGGCCGCACCCGAAAGGCACGCCCGCGGTGCTCGAGGTGCTGCGAGAGGCGGAGATGACCGCAACGTTCTTCCTCGTCGGGGAGCAGGTCGAGCGGTGCCCGCAGCTGGCCGTGGAGATCGCCTCGGCGGGTCACGAGCTCGCCTTGCACTGCTATCGCCATCGCTGCCTGCTGCGCCTGACCCCGAGGCAGGTGCACGACGACCTCCGCAGGGCCGAAGCCACGATCGGTGAGGCGACCTCCGTGTCGCCGCACCGCTACCGGCCCCCCTACGGCATCCTCAACAGCGCGGCTCTGGCCTTCGCGCACGTGCGCGGCTGGGAGCCGATCCTCTGGTCGAAGGACGGACGCGATTGGCAGCGGCGCGCTACTCCCGACTCGATCGCAAGACGAGTAACGCGCGGACTCGCGGCGAACGACGTCGTGCTGCTGCACGACTCCGACCAGTACAGCGCGCTCGACTCGTGGCGGCGGACGGTCGTCGCCCTCCCTCGCATCGTCGAGGCGATCGAGAGCCGCCGCGCGACGGCGACGCCGCCGAGCCTCCCCGGCGGACAGATGCGGAGCGAGCCCTAGGAGCCGGCCGAGCTGGAGACGAACGCGGCCACGTCCCGGATCTGCTCCTCGGTGAGCTGATCCTTGAACGAGGGCATCACGCCCATCCCGTTCGTGACGCGCTTGCGGACGAGCGCGGCGTCGGGCTTCGCCTCGTCGAGGTTCGGGCCGACCTGGCCGTTCGAGCCGGCCGCCTTCAGCGTGTGGCAGCTTCCGCAGCCCGCGCTCGCGAAGACGCTCTTCCCGGCGTCGGCGGAGCCCGCCGGGGTCCCGCCGCCCGCGCCGTCGCCCTCGCCGGTCGTGGTTCCGCCTCCCGTACCGGTCGTGGTCGCCTCGGTGGTGGTCGCCTCGGTGGTGGTCGCCTCGGTGGTGGTCTCTGCGGTGGTGGTCTCTGCGGTGGTGGTCTCTGCGGTGGTGGTCTCTGCGGATGAGGTGACCTCGCTCGTCGTGCCGGCGGCGCCGGCGCCCTCCGTGCTCGACTCGCCGCTCGTCGCCGCCACGGCGGCCGTACCGCCTCCGGCGTTGGAGCCGGTGTGTCGGCCGACGACGATGCCGACCGCGAACATCAACGCGGCGAAGCCGAGCGCCGCGAGCACCACGAGCGCGTTCGCGACGTCCGGGGAGCGTCTGCGGCCACGTGGGCCCCCTGCCACCTGCACCATGAGCGGAACAGTAACGCCCGGGGGCCGGCTGCGAGAAAGGAACGCTACCGGGGCTGCCGGTGCGCATCCGCCTCGAACAGCCTCAGCTCCTCTTCGGGCATCGAGTAGGTGTGCCGATCCTCGGGGAACGCGCCGGAGCGAACCTCCGCGACGAAGCTCTCGAGCGCCCGCCGCGTCTCGTCACCCAGGGCCGCGTACTGCTTGACGAAGCGCGGCGAGGGGCCCTCGTAGAGGCCGAGCAGATCGTGCCAGACGAGCACCTGGCCGTCGCACGCCGCCCCTGCTCCGATCCCGATCGTCGGAATCGTCAGGGCCTCCGTGATCGAGGTCGACACGGCCGCGGGCACGGCCTCGAGCACCACCGCGAAGCATCCGGCGGCCTCCAGCGCGAGCGCGTCCGCCAGCAGCCGGCGGGCTCTCTCCGCCGTTCGTCCCTGCGCCTTGAAGCCTCCGAGCATCGTGGCCGACTGCGGCGTCAGCCCGAGGTGGCCCATGACAGGTATCCCGGCGGACACGATCGCACGCACGCGCGGCAGCATCGGCCCGGCTCCCTCGAGCTTGACGACGTCCGCGCCCCCCTCCTTGAGGAAGCGAATCGCATTCCGCACCGCGTCCTCGTCGGAGACCTGGTACGACCCGAACGGGAGGTCTCCGACGACGAGCGGGCGACGGGCGCCACGCGTCACCCACCGGGTCATGTGGAGCATCTCCTCCATCGTCACCGGAATCGTCGAGGCGTGGCCGTGCAGCACCATGCCGGCGGTGTCGCCGACGAGGATCAGGTCGACACCGGCGGCGTCGGCCAGCCTTCCGGCGCTCGCGTCGTAGGCGGTGACCATGACGATTCTCTCACCGCGGCGCTTCATCTCCAGGAGCTCGGGAAGCGGCACCTTTCCCGGGGCGGGCGAGCTCGGGCCGGGGGTGCGGGGTCGCGTGCTCATCTGGGCTCTTCCTCCAGGACGACGTTGTCGATCAGGCGTGTGCCGCCGACGCGGACGGCGGCGGCGAGAACGGGCGGGTCGAAGTCGGCGATCGCGACGTAGTCGACCTCGAGGCCGGAGAGCTTCGCGCGGGCGGCTCGGACGTCGCGCGTCGCCAGCGCCCGGGGCAGCGCGAGCGCGAGCTCGCGCTCCGCCGGCGAGAGGAGCGCGTTTCGCGAGGAGAGCGCCAGCCCGTCGGCGTCGCGCACCGTGGGAACGACGCGGACGACGAGCTCCAGGTCGAGGTCCCTGACGAGGCGCCGCACGACCGCGGTCTGCTGGGCGTCCTTCTGGCCGAAGTACGCGCGCTCCGGCCGCACGATGTTGAAGAGCTTGAGGCAGACGGTTGCCACACCCCGGAAGTGTCCGGGCCGAGCCTCGCCCTCGAGCGAACGCGACAGCGTCTCGACCTCGACCCAGGTCTGGAAGCCCGGCGGGTACAGCTCCGCGGCGGCCGGCGCGAAGAGCAGGTCGACCCCCGCCGACTCCGCCGTCTCGGCGTCGCGCGCCTCGTCGCGCGGATAGGCGGTCAGATCGCCCGTCTCCCCGAACTGGGTCGGATTCACGAAGAGACTCGCGACGACGACGTCGCACTCGCTGCGGGCGGCCTCGAGCAGGGCGACGTGGCCTTCGTGGAGGGCGCCCATCGTCGGCACCAGGCCGATCGTGGACGTGGCGCGGAGCGGCGCGAGCGTCTCGCGCAGGCCTGCGATGGAGCGCAGCGTCCTCACGGCCGCGTCGCCTCGGCGAGCGCACTGTAGAGGGGCTCGAGCCCGGGCTCGCGCGCCCGGATGGCCGCCACGTGCGCCTCGACGGTCGTCCAGTCGCCGCGCGCGATCGGGCCGGTGAGCTCGAACCCATTGTCGATCGTGCGGCGCATGAGCGGAAGGAGCGCCTCAGGCGGTGCGCCGGCGTCCTCGAGGAGGCGTGAGGCGGCGCCGTGGAGCGTGACCAGGTAGTTCGAGGCCAGCGCGGCGCCTGCGTGGTAGAGCGGCCGGGTCTCGTCAGGGAGCGCGACCGGCTCCAGGCCGAGGGTGCGCGCGAGGTCGAAGCCGAGCCGACGGGCCTCGTCGCTCTCGCCCGTGACGGCGGCGTAGGCGCCGTCGAGCTGCTCCGGTCCTCCCGACCGCGTGAAGGTCTGCAGCGGATGCACGCTGAGGCGGCGACCGTGCGGCGCGAGGGCTCGCAGCGGTGTCGCGCCGCTCACGTGTGCGACCCAGGGGCCGGGCTCGAGCGCGCGTGCGACCTCCGAGATCGCCGCGTCGGGGACGCAGAGAAGGACGAGCTCGGCGCCTCGCTCGAGCAGGCGCACCCCGCGCTCGCGCAGGCGCGCAGCGACGGCGGATCCGACCCGTCCGGCCCCGATGACTCGTATCGTCTCGACCACTCAGCTCCAGTTCCGTAGTGGATACCGGGCACCCGGATCGTAGCCGATCGGGGCGCCGGGAGCGCTGCCGGCGAAAGCCCAGGCCGCGCCGGCGCGGCAACGTTGCGGTGCATCCGACGCTGTGCCTACACTTCCGTGGCGATGCCGATGTACGAGTACGTCTGCATGAAGTGCGAGTCGCACTTCGAGGAGCTGGTCCGCACGGACGACGCGACGGTCGCCTGCCCCGATTGCGGGGCGACGAAGGTCGCGAGGCAGCTCTCGACGTTCTCGTTCGCCGGCACCGCCGCGCAGCCCAGCTTCGGCGGCGGAGGGGGCGGCTGTTGCGGCGGGAGCTGTGGCTGCGGCTAGCGGCTCGCTCCAGGACGAGCGCGCGCTGACGCGCGCGCACGAGCTTGCGGCCTTCGCGGAGCTCGTCTCCGGATGCGTGCGCTGCCGGCTCGCGCAGGGGCGGACGCAGGTCGTGTTCGGGGCGGGTCATCCACAGGCCGAGCTGATGTTCGTGGGCGAGGCGCCCGGCTTCCACGAGGACAAGCAGGGCGTGCCCTTCGTGGGCCAGGCCGGCAAGCTGCTCGACCGGCTGCTGGCGGGAATCGGCCTCGAGCGGAGCGACGTCTACGTCGTGAACGTGCTCAAGTGTCGCCCGCCCGGCAATCGCGACCCCCAGCCCGACGAGATCGAAGCCTGCGAGGGGCATCTCTTCCGCCAGATCGAGCTGGTTCAGCCGAGCGTCGTCGCGACGCTCGGGAACTTCGCCACCAAGCTCCTGTCCGGAAAGCCGCTCGGCATCACCCGTGTGCACGGCCGGGAGCAGCCCGTCACGCTCGGGGGGAACCGCGTCGTGCTCTACCCGCTCTACCATCCCGCGGCCGCGCTGTACACGCCCGCGATGCTCGCCGTGCTCGAGCAGGACTTCGCCCGCCTGCCCGGACTGCTCGGTCGGGCGCCCGAGCCCGTCACGCCCCCGGCACCACCGCGCCTCGTCTCGGAGCCGGCGGTGCAGCTCGGCCTGTTCTGACGCAGTGGAGCTCGCCTCCTCCTCGCCGGAGGAGACCGAGCGAGTCGGCGCCGCGCTCGCAGCCGTGCTTCGCCCCGGTGACGTCGTCACGGTCGCCGGCGAGCTCGGGAGCGGGAAGACGACGCTCGTGCGGGGGGCCTGTCGGGCCCTCGGCGTCACTGGTCCCGTGACGAGCCCGACGTTCACCGTCGGACATCGCTACGCGGGAGACGTGGCGGTCTCGCACCTCGACCTGTACCGCTTCGCGGGCGTCTCGGCCGCCGAGTGGGGCGATCTGGAGCCGTACTTCGAGGCCGCCGTCGTCTTCGTCGAGTGGCCGGAGGCAGGGCGAGGATCGCTTCCTCCGGCGCGCGCGGCTCTGCGTTTGCGGCACACTGACCGGCAGCGGAGGGCGATCACGCTCGAGAGCGCAGACTCGGCCCTGCTCGCACAGGTGGTGAGGCGTTGCTGATACTCGCCTTCGACACGGCTACAGAGATAGCGACGAGCGCGCTCGTGGCGGACGGAGAGCTGCTCGGGGAGCGACGGTCGCAAGCGCTGACCGTGCTCGAGGACGTGGACGCGCTGCTCCGGCAGGGCGGCGCGAGGTCGGGCGATCTCGACGCGATCGCGGTCGGGATCGGGCCGGGGAGCTTCACGGGGATCCGCATCGGGCTCGCGACCGCGCGTGGCCTCGCCTTCGCGCTGAGCCTGCCGCTCGCGGGGGTGTCGACGCTCGACTGTCTCGCGGCTGGCGCGCCGGGCGCGCTACCGGTGATCGACGCTCGGCGGCGCGAGATCTTCGTCGGCGGCGACGAGCCGCGCTGCCTCGACCCGCGCGAGCTCGAGCTCGCGCCCGGGACGGCGTGCGTCGGCGACGGCGCGGTTCGGTACCGCGGGGTGCTGGAGGCGTCCGGAGCGGTGATTCCGGCGGACGAGAGCGAGCTCCACCTCCCGCGGGCGCGCTTCCACGCGGCGCTCGCCACCGGGTTCGGCCCCCCGGAGCTCGTAGAGCCCCTCTACCTCCGCGTCCCCGACGCCGAGCGCGCGCTGCTGCTGTGAAGACGCTGTCCGTCCGTGACCTGCAGCTGCGCGACCTCGGCGCGATCGAGGAGGTCGAGCGCCGCTCGTACCGGACCCCCTGGTCGCGCTCGATGTTCGCGAGCGAGCTCGCCAAGTCGTCGTCCATCTGCCTGGGAGCCTTCGACCCCGAGAGCGACCGGCTCGTCGGGTTCCTCATCATCTCGCGCTACGTCGACGCCTGGCACGTCATGAACGTGTGCGTGGATCCCGACCACCGCCGGCGGGGGATCGCGCTGATGCTGTTCGACCGGTTGTTCGACCTGACGGACGGGGACGCCCGGCGCGGCTACACGCTGGAGGTGCGAGTGTCCAACGAGCACGCGATCAAGCTCTACGAGCGCATGGGCTTCGAGCGCAGAGGCGTCCGGCGCGCGTACTACACCGACAACAGGGAGGACGCGCTGATCATGTGGAAAGACCCTCTCCTTCTCGGCTCCGCCGAGCACGAGTAGCGACGGCCTTCGGCGGAATGATTCTCGGGCTCGAGACGTCCTGCGACGAGACTGCGGCGGCTCTCGTGACCGCGGACGGCGCGATCCGGTCGAGCGTGGTCTCCTCGCAGGCCGACCTGCACGCGCGCTTCGGCGGCGTGGTTCCCGAGGTCGCCTCTCGCAGGCATCTGGAGCTCGTCGTGCCCGTCGTGCGCGACGCCCTCGGGCAGGCGGGCGCGACGCTCGACGACGTTGGCCTCGTCGCCGTCACGCAGGGCCCCGGGCTGATCGGCGCTCTCCTCGTCGGGCTGTCGGCGGCAAAGGCGCTCGCCTGGGGACGAGGGCTGCCGCTCGTGCCGGTGGATCATCTCCACGGCCATGTCGCCTCCCTCTATCTGCAGCCGGAGCCGGTCGAGCCGCCCTTCCTCTGCCTGCTCGCGAGCGGGGGGCACACGTTGCTCCTCGACGTGCGCCGACACGACGGCTTCGAGCGGGTGGGGACGACGCTCGACGATGCGGCCGGGGAGGCGTTCGACAAGGGGGCGCGTCTGCTCGGGCTCGGCTATCCGGGCGGCCCGGCGATCGACCGGCTCGCTCGCGAGGGCGACCCCGAGGCGTACCGCTTTCCGGTCGCCCGCGTGGCCGGTCTCGATTTCTCCTTCTCCGGGGTGAAGACGGCGCTGCTCTACGCGGTCCGCGACCTCGGCGAGCAGGAGCTCGAGCGCCGGCGGGCCGATCTCGCCGCGAGCTACCAGCGGGCGATCGTGCGCGCCCTCGCAGAGCGGACGCACGAGGCCGCCGAGAGGCTCGGGAGAGAGCGAGTCGCGATCGTCGGGGGAGTCGCGGCGAACAGCGAGCTTCGCTCTTCCCTGCCCGAGGCCTCCGTCGTCGCACCGGCGCTGTGTACCGACAACGCGGCCATGATCGCGTCCGCGGCTCGGTACTCGGCGATCGTCCCCTATCCTGGCTACCTTGCGCTCGATGCCTATGCGTAGGCCCGCCGGGGCCCGAACGCTCCGACCGTCACGCGGGCCCGGCACGACCCTGAGGCGTACGGCGCCGTCGGCCCTCGTCGCGCTCGGAGCCGCCATCGCCGTGCTCGCCGCCGGCGCCGGCCGGGGGGCGACCCCATCGGCTGCGCGCTTCCCGGCGGTCGAGTGGCAGGGACTCGTCGGCGCCGCTCGACCCAGGGTGATCGTCGGTCAGCGCCAGATCGTCGTGCTCAAGGCCCCGTCCCTCGCGGATCGGGTCGCGGCGGCGGGCGGCAGAGCGACCGACGTGGAGGAGCGGCGCTGGACGACCGCGGCGCTCTCCGAGCAGAAGCTCCTCATCTCGAAGCTCGGCGTCCAGGGCATCCAGATCACCCCCGAGCACAGCTTCACGCGCGTGCTGAACGGATTCTCGGCCGCGATCGACGCCCGCGGGCTCGGGCTCCTCGAGCGGGCGCCGGAGGTTGCCGGTGTCTACCCGGTGCGCGCGGCGTACCCGGCGGCGATCTCGGCACCTGTGCTCGACGCCGTCGCCTCGAGGCCGGGGGCGCGCCTCGCGCTCCCGGGCTTCGACGGGCGCGGGGTGACGATCGCGCTCCTGGACACGTGGGTCGACCGCGCCCACCCGTCTCTCCGGGGACGTCTCCTCGAAGGCATCGACATCCTCTTGGAGGAGGAGCGGGCCCGGGTGGGCGTCTCTGCCCCCGACCCCTCCGAGCCCGAGCGACACGGGACGGAGATGGCCGGGCTGCTTGTGGGAGACGGCGGCCCCGCGGGGTTCTCGGGCGTCGCGAGCGGTGCGTCTGTGCTCCCGATCCGGGTCGCGGGGCGCCAGCCCGACGCGCGCGGCGGTGTCTCCCTGTACGCCCGAACCGACCAGCTCATCGCGGGTCTCGAGCGCGCCGTGGACCCGAACGACGACGGCGACGCGCACGACGCCGCGCGCGTCGCGCTCGTCGCTCTCGCGGAGCCGTACGCGGCGTTCTCCGCCGGCCCGGCCGCGCGCGCCGCGGCCGGCGCCCTCCGACTCGACACGCTCGTCGTGGCCCCGGCGGGAAACGACGGCGCCGGCGGGCCGGCCTACGGCGTCGTCTCGGGCCCCGGCGGCGCGCCTGCCGCGCTCACGGTGGGCGCCCTCGACCGCGGGCGGCGCGCCGAGAGCGTCCGGGTCGTCGTCCGCAGCGGGCTCGACACGCTGCTGAGCGAGACGCTTCCGCTCGCGGGCGCCATTGCGCCCGCCCAGCCGGTGGTCGCGGAGGTCGCGGCGCTCGGGCTCTCGACCCGCGCGAGCGGGCAGGCGCCGCTCCGGCTGGCGGACTTCTTCGACGGACGCGGCTACAGCCGCGTCGCCGGCCGTGCGGCGCTCGTCCCCGCGAGCGACTCGCCGGGCGTGGCCGTCCGAGCCGCGGCGCGGGCAGGCGCCGTGGCGGTGCTCCTGGTGGGGCGCCGCCTCCCGCCCGGCGCGCTCGGGCTGGACGACGACGCCGCGGTGCCGGTGGTGGCCCTGCCGAGCGCGACTGGTGTCGCCCTCCTGGCTTCGCTCCGCCGCGGAGCCGACGTGGGCGTGTCGATCGGTCGCGGGCGCGCCGCCTCGGACGCGGTCACGAGCGGCGTCGCCGCCTTCTCCTCAGCGGGGCTCGCCTTCGACGGGCGCGTGAAGCCGGACGTGGTCGCCGACGGGGTGGGGCTCCCGACGTCCGAGCCCGGCAGGGGAGCCGACGGCTCGCCGCGCTACGGCACGGTCAACGGCACGAGCGCGGCCGCGGCGACCGTGGCGGGAGCCGCGGCGGTGCTCGCGCAGGCTCGTCCCTCGCTGGACGGACCGGCGCTGAAGAGCCTGCTCGTCTCGGGCGCCCGACCGCTCGCCGGCTCGTCGGTCACGCTGCAGGGAGCGGGGGCCGTCGATCTCGGCGCCTCGGCCGCCGCCGAGCTGGCCGCCGCGCCGACGACTCTCGCCCTGGGCCGCGCTTCGAGGGCGGGCTGGTCGTCGATCCAGACGATCACGCTGCGGAACCTCTCGCCGCGGCCGTTGCGGCTGGTGCTGCACGTCGAGCGCCGCTCCGAGGGCGCCGCGGCCGTCCGCTTCCGCTTCCCGCGCCGGCTGACGGTCGCGGCGGGGGAGAGGCTGCCGGTCCGGCTCGTGGCCAGGGTCTCGAGCGCCCCCCGGGGTCGCGCTCTCGCGGAGGGCTCCGTCGTCGTGAGGCCGACCGGTGGTCAGGCCCTGCGACTGCCCTGGGCTATCACCTTCGGCCCCCCGCGGGGCGCTCTGCTGGGGCCGGTCGAGCTCAGGCCGACCGAGTTCGAGCCGTCCGACACGGCCCCGGCGCTCCTCACCTTCCGTGCGGGGAGACTCGTTCGCTCCGCGGCCCGCAGCGAGCTGCGTCCGCTCGACCACCTCGACGTCGAGCTCCTGAACCCGCGCGGCGAGCGCCTGGGCGTGCTCGCGCGCGTGCGCGACCTGCTCCCCGGCCGCTACGCGTTCGGGCTCACGGGTCGCGACCCGGAGGGCGAGCGGCTGCCCCCCGGCGTCTACCGCCTGCGGCTGGTCGCCTATCCGACCGGGCGCGGGGCTCCGGCGAGCACGCTCGTGCGCTTCCGCATCAGGGAGTAGTGTCTAGTGCGGCCTCTCCAAACGTTCGACCCGAAACAGTGCTTGCGGGAGGCCGCACTTGCGGCCGCTGCGCGGCCGTTTCTGGTGTTTTCGGTCGCCGGCGGCCTGCCTCGCGAGCGCTGCGCAGCCGGCAGCTCGAGGACTCCTGCCAGCAAAGACAGCCGCGGCCGCGGAGCGGCCGCAGGTGCGGCGTCACGGCACGCGAGCTCCCGGCGCAACGTTACGGGACGCCGCACTAGACACCTATACTCTGGCGGGTTTTCCGACAGAGGAGGAGCTGACCGTGGCCGTTGAAGCGCCCGTCTCGCACCTGCGCGAGAACCCCTTCGACATCGCACGCGAGCAGTTGCACCGGGTCGCCGAGACCTTCGGGATCGAGGAGAACCTCGTCAACGTCCTGCAGGAGTGCAAGAAGTCCGTCGTGGTCTCCGTCCCGGTCGGGATGGACGACGGTGCGACGCGGGTCTTCCAGGGCTATCGCGTCACGCACAACATCGCCCGTGGCCCCTCGAAGGGCGGAATTCGCTACCACCCGGACGTCACGCTGGACGAGGTCAAGGCGCTCTCGATGTGGATGACGTGGAAGTGCGCGCTAATGGGCATCCCGTTCGGCGGCGCGAAGGGCGGCGTCGTCTGCGATCCGAAGCGGCTCTCGCGTGCCGAGCTCCAGCGCCTGACGCGCCGCTTCACGAGCGAGATCATCAACGAGATCGGCCCCGAGAAGGACATCCCCGCTCCGGACGTCGGAACGGACGCGAGCGTCATGGCCTGGATCTTCGACACGTACTCGATGAACAAGGGTCACTCGGTGCTCGGAGTCGTCACCGGCAAGCCGCTGGCGATCGGCGGCTCGCTCGGCCGGGAGGAGGCGACTGCGCGCGGCTCCCTGTACTGCATCGTCGACGTGCTCAAGAAGCGGAGCCGGAGCCTCGAGGGCCTGAAGGTCGCGGTCCAGGGCTTCGGCAACGTGGGCAGCCACCTCGCCCGGCTCCTCGCCGAGCAGGGCGCGCGCGTGATCGCGATCTCCGACTCCACCACGGGCCTGCACAACGAGGGCGGCATCGACGTCGCGGCTGCGATCGTCCACAAGCACGAGGCAGGCTCGCTGGCGGGGTTCCGGGGCGCGGACGAGATTACGAACGGGGAGCTGGTGGTGCTCGAGTGCGACGTGCTCGCCCCCTGCGCGCTCGAGCAGGTCATCAGCGCCGAGACCGCGGATCGCGTGAAGGCGAAGATCGTCTGCGAGGGCGCGCACGGCCCCGTAACGCCGGCCGCGGACGAGATCCTGGAGGAGCAGGGCGTCCTCGTGCTGCCCGACGTGCTCGCGAACGCGGGCGGGGTCGTCGTCTCCTACTTCGAGTGGGTCCAGGGTCTGCAGGAGTATTTCTGGAAGGAGACCGAGGTGAACGCGAAGCTGAACGACATCGTCACGCGCGCGTTCAACGAGACCTGGGCGACGAGCGAGGCGCGCGGCACGAGCATGCGACTCGCCGCGTACGGGCTCGCCGTCCAGCGAGTCGCCGAGGCCACGGTCACGCGCGGCATCTACCCGTAGACGTGGGAGATCCCGAGCACGGTCGGGCTCGGGTCTGCGTGTTCCACGCGCCCGGGTGTCATCTCTGCGGGCGGGTGCTGACGCAGCTCGAGCGCCTCCAGACCGAGCTCGGGTTCTCGCTGGAGGCGGTCGACGTCGCGGGCGACGCCGCGCTCGAGGCGCGCTACCGGGAGTGGCTGCCGGTGGTGGAGATCGACGGTGAGCGAGCCTTCGTCTACTGGCTCGACGAGGCCTCGTTCAGGCGCCGGATCGCTGCACAAAGTTCCCGCTCCGTACCGGGTTAGTGACACCTCAGCGCACGGCCGGATGCGGGCACTGGCACAATGCTGTGAGCGTCACAAACCCGAAGGAGGAGCGGGCCTTGGCGGATCGCTTGACCGTGGGGGTCGCCGCGCGGCTCTCCCGCTACCTGCAGGTCCTGAGTCAGTCGAGGAAGATGGGCAAGGACCGGATCTCCTCCCAGGAGATCTCGGACTACACGAACATCAACGCGACTCAGATCCGTCGCGACCTCTCCGGCTTCGGCAAGTTCGGCAAGCGCGGGGTGGGCTACAACATCGAGTCGCTGCTCGGCGAGATTCGCCGGATCCTGCGCACCCAGGGGCAGCACAACATCGCCCTCGTGGGCGCGGGGCGGCTGGGCGAGGCGATCGCCAGCTCGCCGATCTTCGCCGAGCACGGGATCAACATCGCCGCCGTCTTCGACACGGATCCCGAGAAGGTCGGCCGCACGGTCGGCAACCTGCCGGTCAGCGACTACGCGCGGCTGGCCGAAACGGTGCGCGAGAAGAACATCATCGTCGGCGTACTCGCCGTGCCGGCCTCGAGCGCGCAGACCGCCGCCGACGGCCTCGTGGAGGCCGGGGTGAAGATCCTCTTCAACTACTCGCAGGCGCTCCTCGACGTGCCGGCCGACGTGGCGGTGCACACGTCGAACCCCGCCGTCGACCTCCTCTACGCCCTCTACTTCCACCTGACGTAGGGGCCGTCGTCACGCGGCGCGCCGGTGCGCACCGAGGATGGTCGCGAGTCGCCCGCCCGCACCCGCGCGCCGAGGCACGGAGATGAAGATCCTGCTCTGGCACGGCTACCTGCTCGGGGAGACCGGCTCCAATGTCTACACGCGCGCGCTCGCGCGCGCGTGGAGCAGCGCCGGTCACGAGGTGGTCGTCTTCTGCCAGGAGCCGCACCCGGAACGGTACGACCTCGGTAGCGCCGAGGTCGAGCGGCCGGACGTCGGCGGCCTGCTGCCCGTCTTCGTGCTCGACCGCTACGAGGGGCTCGAGGCGAAGCTTCTCGTCGACTGCAGCCCCGCCGAGCGTGAGCGTTTCGTCGCCGCGAACGTGCGGGCGTTGCGCGAGCGGCTCCCCGCCGATCTGGTCTTCGCGAACCACGTGCTGCTCGGAGGGCCGGTCGGCGCCGGCACGGGCGCGCGCTTCGCGGTCAAGGCGCACGGCTCGGAGCTCGAGTACGCGCTGCGGGACAACCCGGAGCTGAGTGCCTGGGGGCGGGAGTCGCTGGCCGCGGCGGAAGCGGTCTTCGTGGGCTCCGCCCACATCCGTGGAGTGCTCGAGGACGTGGTCGGCCACGTCGAGCGCGTGCACGAGGTGCCCCCGGGCGTGGACGTGGACGAGTTCCGCCCCAAGCCGCGCACGGAGGCGCTCGCGGCGCTCCTCGCGGAGGCGCGGCGAGACCCGCCGAACCCCGGCAACCGGCGCGAGCGACTCCCGGACGCGGGAAATGCCGCGCGGCTCGCCGCCTTCCTCTCCGGCGACGAGCCGACGGTCGTCTACTTCGGGAAGCTGCTCTTCAACAAGGGCGTGCACGTGCTGCTCGAGGCACTCCGTCGGGTCGACGCCCGTGCGGTGATCGTTGGCTTCGGCGACTACCGGGCGGAGCTCGAGAGGCTCGCCCCGGCGCGCACGCTCTTCACCGGCGCACTCGAGCACCGGCACCTCGTCGAGTTGCTCCCGCTCTGCGACGTCGCCGTGGTTCCCTCCATCTTCCCGGAGGCCTTCGGCATGGTGGCGGCGGAGGCTGCCGCCGCGGGGTGCCCGCCTGTCGTCGCCAGGCACTCGGGACTCGCCGAGGTCGCGGCCGGCCTGGAGCTGGAGTACCCCCCCGCCCGACGCCCGCTCGCAAGCTTCGAGACCGGCGACGCACGGGATCTCGCCGAGAAGCTGAGGACGCTCCTCGGGCTCTCCGCGGAGGAGCGCGAAGCACTCGGGGCCGCCGCCCGGCGGGCGGCGATCTCCCGCTGGAGCTGGGCCGGCGTCTCGGCTCGCCTGCTGGAACCCTTCAACTAATGTAGTCCGCCGATGGGGGACGAGCAGCGCCTCAGCCCGGACGAGCAGCTCCTCTTCGCCCGCGAGTCCTTCGAGGCCGGACGGGATCTCACCGTCGCCGTCGAGGAGGAGTTCGCCCTGCTCGACCCGGAGACGCTCGAGCTGACGAACCGCTTCGAGGAGCTCCGAGATGCGGCGCCCGGGACGGCGCTCGAGCACTACCTCGTGGGCGAGCTGATCGCCTCGGAGGTCGAGGTGAAGACGGGCCGCTGCGACTGCTTCGCGGAGGCCGCCGCGCTCGTCGACGAGCGGCGGGCGCAGCTGAGCCGGCTCGCGGACGGGCTCGGCATCGGGCTCGGGTCGACCGGGACGCACCCATGGAGCCGGTGGCAGGACCAGCGCATCATCGACACCCCGCACTACCGGCGAAACGACGAGCTCCTCCGCTACGTCGTCTGGCGCAACAACTCCTTCGGACTCCACGTGCACGTGGGGATCCGGGGGGCAGACCGCGCGATTCGCGTCTGCAGCGCGCTCCGCGCCTTCCTGCCTGAGCTGCTCGCCCTCTCCGCAAGCTCGCCGTTCGTGGAGGGCGTCGACACGGGCCTCCACTCGGCGCGTACCCAGATCTTCACTCGCATGTTCCCTCGCTGCGGCGTCCCCGACGCGTTCGCGGGCTGGGACGAGTACGAGCGCTACCTGCGCTTCCTGTTCGACACAGGCTCCATCACCGAGCACACGCACGTCTGGTGGAGCGTGCGGCCTCACCTCGCGTTTCCGACCGTCGAGGTACGGATCTGCGACGCCCAGCCGGACGCCGCCGAGGCACGGGGGCTGGTCGCGCTCGTCTACGCGCTCGTCGGACGGATCGTCCGTGCCCTGGACGAGGGCGAGCCGCTGCCCGAGTACCCGCACCGGCTGATCGAGGAGAACCTCTGGCGAGCGATCCGCTACGGCCTCTCGGGCGGGTTGATCGAGCTCGGGAGCGGCGAGGTGCGCCCGGCGCGCGCGCACCTCGAGCGGCTGGTGGAGTGGACGCTTCCGGTCGCGGACGAGCTCGGCGTCTCCTCCTCGCTCGCGATCCCGGCGGCGAACGCCGCCGAGCGCCAGCTCGCGCGCCTCGTGGAGGGCGCCACGCTGGAGCAGATCTACGCCGAGCAGGTGCGGCCGAGGGAGCCGGTCGGTGGCTGAGTCCCCCGAGCCCGAGGCGTCGAGCGAGGAGGCTGCCGCCGAGCAGCTCGAGGAGCAGCTCCGGCGGCTGAAGGTCTCCGATCTGCTCCTGCAGACCCTCTATACGCTGTCGTCGCTCGGCTACGGCAAGCTGAGTCCCGAGAGCCGCGACCTGCCCGAGGCGAGGGTGGCGATCGAGGCCCTGCGCGCGCTCCTGCCGGTTCTGCGCGACTCTTCTCCCCCCGAGACCGTCCGAGACCTCGAGCAGGTGCTGGCGAATCTGCAGCTCGCCTACGCAAGCGCGGCCGCCGCCGAGTCGCCGCCGCCGTCTGAGCCGGACGAGCCCCCGGCGATGTGATACAAACAGCGCCGCGCCGGGACTCCTCGGCGCTTGACTTTGTGAGGAGAGCGGGATGGATTTCTTCAACGACCACGCGGTGCTCTTCGCGCTCGTGTGCTCCGCCGTCGCGGTCGCGTACGGCATCTACCTGACGGCCTGGCTGCTCCGCCGGCCGGCCGGGAGCGAGCGCATGCAGGAGATCGCGCGCGCCGTGCAGGAGGGCGCCGCCGCCTATCTGCGTAAGCAGTACACGACGATCGCCGCGGTCTCGATCGTCCCGTTCCTGCTCCTCGGCTTCTACGACAAGCTCGGCTGGGGCACGGCCATCGGCTTCCTGATCGGAGCGACGCTGTCGGCCGCCGCGGGCTTCATCGGCATGAACGTCGCGGTCCGCTCGAACGTTCGCACCGCCGAGGCCGCGAAGAGCGGCCTCAAGCCGGCGCTCAACGTGGCTTTCCGGGCCGGCTCCGTCACGGGTCTCCTCGTCGTCGGCCTCGGCCTGCTCGGCGTCGCCGGCTACTACGGGATCCTCACGGTCTGGCTCGACAACTCGCAGGACTCCGCCATCCGCGATCTCATCGGGCTCGCGTTCGGCGGCTCGCTGATCTCCGTCTTCGCCCGCCTGGGCGGCGGCATCTTCACGAAGGCCGCCGACGTGGGCGCCGACCTCGTCGGCAAGATCGAGGCAGGGATCCCGGAGGACGATCCGCGCAACCCGGCGGTGATCGCGGACAACGTCGGGGA
>JBBSIG010000017.1:0-19340 GCA_038232215.1 Gaiellales bacterium
GCACCGCGTCTATCTGTGTGCGTTCGACGGGGAAGCTCGAAGATGGCTCGCGCTGGACTCGGTGGGGCGTCCGATCGAGAGCCGCCAGCTCGTTCGCGACGCCGTCTCGATCGCCGCGCTCTGCGAGCTCGCCGAGGAGAGCTCGGGCGGCGGGGAGCTCGAGGAGCTGCGCGGCCAGCTCGTCACGCTGCGCTTGACGGAGAATCCAGACGGCATCGAGGAGGCGGAGGCCGCGGCGCTCGCGCTCGAGGCGCTCGTTGGCCGGTCGCTGCGCGTGGCGACGCCCGAGTACCTCGACGAGATCGGCGTGGCCACGCGGCGGCTGGAGCACGCGCTCGGAGGCGACGCAGGCTCACCCTTCGCCGAGGCCATGAAGCGGTCGCTGGCCGCGGTCGAGGAGCTGGCCACGGAAGTCGAGGGTGGGTACGCGCGAGTACTGCGGTGAGCGGACGCGGCCGCGCCCTCGGCGCCCGCCGGGCTGCACGGGTCCCCCGGACGTAGCACTCGGCTCGTCTGGCAGACTGCCCGGAGCATGGAAGGTGGCTTCAACTTCCCGTTCGGGGGCGACCCGGAAGACCTGATGCGCAGCATCCAGGAGTTTGCGGCGCAGCAGGCCGAGTCCGTCCAGGAGACGCAGCGCGAGCAATTCGCGACGCTGACGCTCAACACCGCGGTCGAGCTGACCGCGGCCGCGCTGAAGCGCATGGACGTCACGGGCGACCCCGATGCGCAGGCCGGCGCACTCAGAGACGCAATGCGCGTGCTGTTCCCCGAGGCTGTCGCTCTCGTGAGCGCTGCCCGTCAGGGCTTCATGCGCGAGCGGTAGGCTCGCGGAGCCTCGCCGCGCGGGATGGCTCTTCTCGACCGCGCGCTCGTCCGTCTGCTCCCGGCCGTGCCGAGACCGCTCGTGCGGCGGCTTTCGTCGCGCTACATCGCCGGCCCGGAGCTCTCCGACGCGGTGCGCGCCGTTCGCGAGCTGAACGAGCAAGGTAAGGCGGCGACCGTCGACGTCCTCGGGGAGGAGATCACCGCTGAGGCGGACGCGCGGGGGATCGTCGAGGCATACGCCGACGTCTTCGCCGCGATCGAGCGCGAGGGGCTCGACGCGAACGTCAGTGTCAAGCTGACCGGGCTCGGGCTGAAGCTCGGCTACGAGATCTGTCGCGCGAACCTCGAGGCCGTCGTGCGCGACGCGCGCGAGCGCGGAAACTACGTGCGGATCGACATGGAGGACTCGTCCACCACGGACGACACGCTCCAGCTCTACCGGGAGCTGCGCGACGCCGGCCACACGAACGTGGGGGTCGTGCTCCAGGCGGCCCTTCGCCGTACGGTCGCCGACGCGCGGGCGCTCGCCCCGCTGCGGCCAAGCGTCCGGCTCTGCAAGGGGATCTACCTCGAGCCGCCCGAGCACGCGTTTCTCGACTTCGAGGCGATCCGGGCGAACTTCGTCGCTGCGCTCGTAGAGCTGCTCGACGCCGGCTGCTACGTCGGCGTCGCCACGCACGACGAGTGGCTGATCTCCGAGGCGAAGCGCCTCGTCGCCGAGCGGGGGCTCCGCCGCGAGGAGTACGAGTTCCAGATGCTCCTCGGCGTGCGCGAGGACGTGGGCGACGCGCTCGTGCGCGAGGGGCGGCGCCTGCGCATCTACGTGCCGTTCGGGCGGCACTGGTATGCGTACTCGCTCCGACGGCTCCAGGAGAACCCGAAGATCGCCGGCTACGTCGCCGGCGACACGCTCAGGCGACTGCGCGGCAACGGCACGCGTTGATCTGGGCGAGCGCCGAAGGTTGTCGCGTGGTCGACGCGGACGGACGCGAGTACCTCGACCTGTCCGGCGGCTTCGGCGTCGCCGCGCTCGGCCATCGGAACGCACGCGTCGCCGAGGCGATCGCCTCCCAGCCCGTGGTCCACGCACTCGGCGATCTCGCCGAGGCCGAGGTGACGCAGAGGCTCCGCAGCCGGCTCGGCCGCCCCGCGAAGCTCGGCGTCACGGGTGAGGACGCGGTCGAGATCGCGCTCCGTACCGCGCTTCTCGCGACCGGAAGGCCCGGGATCGTCGCGTTCGACGGCGCCTATCACGGCACGGGCCTTGCAGCGCTCGCGGCAACCGGCTTCGAGCGCTTCCGCGAGCCGTTCGCCGCCTGGCTCCCGGGACCCGTCCACAGGCGCGCCTACGGAGCCGACCCGGGCCCGCTGCCGCCCGACGCCGGCTGCGTGATCGTCGAGCCGGTGCAGGGACGCGCGGGCGCGCGAGTGCCGCCGGCGGGATTCCTCGAGACGCTGCGCCGGCGCTGCGACGAGGCGGGGGCGCTCCTCGTCGCCGACGAGATCTACTGCGGGCTCGGTCGCACCGGCGTGCTCTGGCGCTCCGGAGACCTCGCGGACGTCCTGTGCACGGGGAAAGCGCTCGGGCACGGGCTGCCGCTCTCGGCGGCACTCTTTCGGCCGGGGCTGGAACGTGTGTGGGAGCTCGGACCCGAGGACGTCTACACCCACACGCACACGGGGAGCCCGCTCGCGTGCGCCGCCGCGCTCGTCGTGCTCGACGAGGTGCCGCGGTTGCTCGAGCGGGTGCGCGCGGCCGGCGAGCTGCTGGAGTCGGCGGGCTGGCGCGGAGCCGGCCTGATGCGGGCCCGCAGCGGTGACGCGGACGAGGCGCTCCGCCGCGGCGTGATCGTCATCCCCGCCGGCGAGGACGGCTCGCTGATCTCGGCGACGCCGCCTCTCACCATTTCCCCCGCCGAGCTCGAGGAGGCGCTCGAACGCCTCGACCTCTAGCCCGTGAACCAGAGGGGGCTTGCCTTACGGAGGATCGAGAGGCGGGCCCGGAGCCGCTTCCTCCTCGACGTACGTCGCCCTGCGAGGCCCGTACGGACGGCGGCGGGAGGGAGCCCCGGGCTCCACGTACGCTGCTCGCCGGCCGAAGCGCGGGCCCCAGCTCTCCCAGAAGAGCAGGTCGAGGAAGAAGCCGAGGATGCCGACGAGCATCAGGATCACGCCGACCACCTGCACGTCGAGGCCCTGCACCTCTGCGGTGACCGCCCAGGTGAGGATCGCGCCGAGCGCGATCAGGAGGAGGCTGACGGCGATGCCCATCGGAGCCAGTGTACGAAAGGAGCCGCGCACCCGCCGGACGTCGCCGCGGGCGGGAGATCACTGAGACGGGGGATCGAGCCGTCCGGCAGCCTTCCGATTACCCCGGCGAGGATCTATTTGGGTTCGGTGCCGCAACTGGTGCCGCAGCCAGTCCGGAAGCTTCCCCCCAGCTTCCCGAACCCATGAGAGAGAGGCGGCGCCCCTAGGCCGCCTCTCCCTTTCCTCACCCGGGCTCTCAGGCGAGAAGCGAGAAGCCGCCGTCGAGCACGAGAGTCTGACCTCGCACCATCTCGGCCTCCGGCGAGCAGAGGAAGAGCACGACGCCGGCGACGTCGTCGGGCTCGACGAGCCGGCCGGCCGGCGTGCGCGCGCGGCCGTGGGCGAGCATCTGCTCCCGGTTCGGGAAGTGCTCGAGGGCACCCGTCTCGACGACGCCGGCGGAGACGGCGTTCACGCGGATCCCGCGCGGCGCCAGCTCGACCGCGAGATAACGAACGATCGACTCGAGCGCCGCCTTCGAGGTGCCGACGAGGACGTAGTTCTCGAGCACGCGGCTCGAGCCGAGGCTGGAGATGGCGACGATCGTCGATCCGGCCGGCATCGACGGCGCCGTCGCGCGTGCGAGCGAGAGGAGTGCGCGGGCGTTCGCGGCGAGCGTCCAGTCCCAATGCTTGTCCTTCGTCTCGAGGGCCGGCCGGATCACCCCGGTCGCCGCGTTGTGCACGACGACCCCGTACGGGCCGTGGGCGGCGAGCTCGGCGACGACGCGCTCCGAGGCCACGTCACCGCGCACGAGGACGGGCTCGGCCCCGGTCGCCCGCACCGCCTCGGCGGCCTCCTCCGCCGCGCGGTCGTTTCGCATGTAGCCGAGCACCACTCGTCCCGCGCCCGCGCTCGCGAGGCGAAGCGCGATCGAGCGTCCGATCCCGCGCGTGCCGCCCGTCACCATGACGGACGCACCGCCGAGGGTCATCGTCGCGGCGGCAGCGGCTCGGAGGCGGGTGCGGAGCTCGGGATCCCCTCCCAGCCGAGCCGCCCGGGCGACTCGCGCCCGCCCTCCTGGGCCTTCGAGGAAGCGTGGCCGAGCCGCTCGAGCAGCTCCATCTTCTCCTCGGCGTAGCGTCGCACCGGATCGTCCTCGGGGAGGTGCAGGACGAGCTCGCGCACGCGCGCGCGAAGCTGGTAGGCGAAGTGCGGAGTCGCCGGCCCGACGAGCGCGTCGATCCGATCTCGGGTCGTCGGGGGCATCGCCGAAAGCGTAGTCGGTAGGGTCGAGAGAGTGCGCCGCCCGTCGACCGTCGACGTGATGCTTCTCGTCACGGTCCTGCTCTGGGCCCTCAACTTCACCGTCACCAAGTACGTGCTCACGCACGGTTTGCACCCGCTCGCGTACTCCGTGACGCGCTACGGCAGCGCCGCCACGCTCTTCGCGTTGTTCACCTATGCGCGCGAGGGGTCGCTGACGGTGCGGCGGCGCGACATCGGGCTCCTGCTCGCGGCCGCCACCTTGGGCATCTGGCTGAACCAGCTCGGATACGTCTACGCGATCTCGTTCACCACGGCCTCGACCGTGGCGCTGATCCTCGGCGTGACGCCGATCTTCGCCGCGCTCTTCGCGTGGACGCTGCGACTCGAGCGGCTGGGCCGGCGCTTCTGGCTGGCAGCCGCCGTCTCGTTCGTCGGCGTCGCTCTCGTCGCGGTCGGCAAGCCGGATGTCGGTGTCTCCGGGGATCTCAAGGGCGATGCGCTCGCCGTCTTGACGGCCGCCACCTGGGCCGCGTACTCGGTCGCGATCGCACCCCTGATGCGCCGCTACTCGCCGTACAGGATCAGCGCGATCGTTCTCCTCGTGGGCTGGGTCCCGCTCGCGCTCACGGGTGCGAAGCAGGTGCTCGAGCAGGACTACGCGGTCGGCTGGCCCGTCTGGCTCGCCTTCGGGTACGCGGTGGTCGGCCCCCTCCTCGTGACGAACATCCTCTGGTTCACCGCCATCGACAGGGTGGGGCCCGCGCGGGCGACGCTGTTCGCGAACATCCAGCCCTTCTTCGCCGCGATCTTCGCGCTCGTCCTGCTCTCCGAGCACATGTCGCTCCTCCAGGTCGTGGGCGGTCTCGCGATCGGCGCCGGCATCTTCCTCGCGGGACGTCGCCGGCAAGCGGCCCGTTCGGCTACCGCCTCGGTCGAGGTCGAGCGCCCGGCACAGGTCGAGACGCTGCGCGCGTGAGGCCCCTGCGCGAGCGTCTCGCCACTCGGCCGCCCGGCTACCGGTTCACCGTGGGACGGATCCTCGCCATCTACTCGGGACTGATGGCGACGGTTCTGCTCGCGTCGCTCGACCAGACGATCGTGGCCACGGCGCTTCCCCGCATCGTCTCCGACCTCGGAGGGCTGTCGAGCTACTCGTGGGTCTTCACCGCCTACCTGCTCGCCTCCACCGTCTCGGTTCCGATCTGGGGCAAGCTCGGCGACATCTACGGCCGGCGGCCGCTCTTCCTGGTCGCGATCCCGATCTTCCTGCTCGGCTCCGCCCTGTGCGGCGTCGCGCAGTCGATGGCCCAGCTGGTGGTCTTCCGGGCCGTGCAGGGACTCGGCGCGGGCGGTCTGATCCCGCTGGCGCTCGCGACCGTCGCCCTCATCGTCCCACCGCGAGACCGCGGCCGCTACCAGGGCCTCATCGCGGCCACGTTCGCCGCCGCGTCGATCATCGGCCCCGCGGTCGGCGGACTGATCGTCGACGCCTCGAGCTGGCGCTGGATCTTCTACGTGAACCTCCCGATCGGCGGACTCGCCCTCCTCGTCATCTCGGCGACGATGCCGAGGCGCGCGGAGCGGCGCGAGCACTCGATCGACTACGCCGGCGCGGCGCTGCTCGCGGTTGGCACGACAGCGCTCCTGCTCGGCCTCGTCTGGGGCGGCCAGGACTTCCCCTGGCGCTCCGCCCAGGTGATCGGCGCCCTCGCTGCGGGCGCGGCGGTGCTGGCCGCGTTCGGCTTCGTGGAGCGGCGGGTGCAGGAGCCGGTCCTGCCCTTCGAGCTCCTCCGCGAGCGGAACGTCGCCGCCGGGGTGCTCTCGGTCGGCCTCGTCGCGATGGCGATGTTCGGGACGATCTCGTTCGTGCCGCTCTTCGTGCAGGGCGTGATCGGCACGTCTGCGGTCTCCTCGGGCGTCGTCCTGACTCCGATGATGCTCGGCGCCGTCTCCATGAGCATCCTCTCCGGGCAGTGGGTCTCGCGGACCGGCCGCTACAAGCTGAACGCCCTCGCCGGCTCGGTCGTGCTCGGAGTCGGGATGCTCCTGCTCTCGCGCATGGACGTCTCCACGACGAACGGGGAGGCGGCGAGGAACATGCTCGTCTCGGGCATCGGGATGGGGCTGATGATGCAGGTGTTCGTGGTTGTCGTTCAGAACGCGGTGCCCGTACGCGCGCTCGGCTCCGCGACCGCGCTCACGCAGTTCGCGCGGGCGATCGGCGCCACCCTCGGCGTGGCGCTGATGGGCGCCATCGTCAATCAGGGGCTGCCCGAGCAGGCGCGCGGGCGGACAGTCGTGCACAGGCTGCCGCCGGCTCTCCGCGAGCAGCTCGCTGCCGCCCTCCATCCCGCCTTCGCGGCCGCGGTGGGCGTCTGTGTCGTCGTGCTCGTACTGGTCCTCGTCGGCATCCGGGAGGTTCCGCTCCGTCGGGGCTTCGACGATGCACCCGACGCTCCGCCCGCCGAGACGCGCGCTGTCGCCGGGTAGGATCAGGCCCGTGACGCAGGTCGATTTCATGCCGCTCGAAGGCTGGGATCACGTCGAGCTCTACGTGGGGAACGCGAAGCAGGCCGCCTACTTCTACGAGCAGGCCTTCGGCTTCGCGAGGACGGCGTATGCGGGGCCGGAGACGGGAGTCCGAGACCGAGCCTCCTACGTGCTCGAGCAGGAGGAGATCCGGCTCGTGCTGACGAGCGGGGTCCGGGCCGACAGCGAGATCGTTGCCTTCGCGGCGAGGCACGGAGACGGCGTTAAGGACGTCGCCCTGGCGGTTCCCGACGCGGGGAGGGCGTACCGCGAGGCCGTCGACCGAGGCGCCCGCGGCGTGGCCGAGCCGTACACGCTCGAGGACGACTTCGGTCGGGTCGAGCTGGCGACGATCGCGACCTACGGCGACAACGTCCACACGTTCGTCGACCGCGCGGACTACGCCGGGCCGTACCTGCCGGGCTACGTCTCGGCAGCGGAGAACGGCGCGCCGCGCGACGGCGTCGGGCTGAAGGCGATCGACCACGTCGTCGGGAACGTCGGGCTCGGCGACATGGACGAGTGGGTCTCGTTCTACGAGCGCACGATGGGCTTCACCGAGCTCGTTCACTTCTCCGACGAGGCCATCCACACCGAGTACTCCGCGCTGATGTCGAAGGTGATGACGGGCGGCGACGGCAAGATCAAGTTCCCGATCAACGAGCCGGCCGAGGGCAAGCGAAAGAGTCAGATCGAGGAGTACCTCGAGTTCTACGACGGGCCGGGCGTTCAGCACGTCGCGCTGGCGACCGACGATATCGTCGGCACGGTCGAGGCGCTTGCCGAGCGGGGGATCGGCTTTCTCCAGACGCCTGACGCGTACTACGACGACGTGGCCGACCGCGTGGGGGAGATCGAGGAGGAGTGGAGCGACCTGCGCCGGCTGCGCATCCTCGCCGACCGCGACGAGGAGGGCTATCTGCTGCAGGTCTTCACGAAGACGGCGCAGGATCGGCCGACGCTCTTCTTCGAGGTGATCGAGCGGCACGGCGCGCGCGGCTTCGGCGACGGCAACTTCAAGGCGCTGTTCGAGGCCATCGAGCGCGAGCAGGCGCTGCGCGGCAACCTCTGACGACGCCGTGGGAGAACCTGCTCTTCGCGCACTGGCCGGTGGCCTCGGACGAGCTGCGCCCACACATTCCGGAGAGTCTCGAGCTCGACCTGCACGGTGGGCGGGCCTGGCTCGGGATCACGCCGTTTCGCGTGACGGGTCTGCGTCTACGCGGGACGCTGCCGCTTCCCGGCGTCTCGAGCTTCCTCGAGCTGAACGTCCGCACGTACGTGAGTGCGGGCGGCAAGCCGGGCATCTGGTTCTTCAGCCTCGACGCCGACAGCCGACTTGCAGTCGAGACGGCCAGACGCGCCTACCGACTGCCGTACTTCCGGGCTCGGATCAGCTCGCGGGAGCGGGAAGGGTGGCTCCAGCTCGAGTCCGCCCGGGCCGGTAAGAGCGCCCGCGTCTTCGACGTCCGCTACCGCGGCACGGGTCCGGCCCTCGAGGCCGAGCCCGGCAGCCGCGAGCACTTCCTGACCGAGCGGTATTGCCTGTACGCCGAGCACGGCGGGCGGCTCTTTCGCGCCGAGATCCACCACGCGCCGTGGGCGCTGCGGCCCGCAGAGGCAGTCGTCGAGCTGAACACGATGACGCCGGCGGGGGTGGACGTCTCCGCGGAGCCGCTGTTCCACCTCGCAGCGCGGCAGGACGTCGTGCTCTGGCCGTTACACGAGGTCGGAACACGCACGGGCTAGACGATTGATCGGAAGATCAAGCGGCGCCGGCTGACGCCCCCGGCTCGGCGCCGGATCGTTGCGCCGCGAGCGATCTCGGCGCCCGGCTTGGCCGGGGCCGTCCCCGGGGCGACAGTCGATGTTCCGATCAACCGTCCAGTCACCCGCGGCGGCCGAGTCGGAGCCGTCCTGGCATAGCCTGTTCGCATGAGCTCGCCGAGGCGCACAGCGCTCGTCTCCGTTCTCGCCGCCCTGTTCCTGATCGTCCTGAAGCTGAGCGCGGGGATCGCGGCGGGGAGCCTCGGCCTGATCTCGGAGGCTCTCCACTCGGGCACGGATCTCGTCGCGGCGCTCCTGACCTTCTTCGCGGTGGGCGTCTCGGCACGGCCCGCGGACACGAGCCACGCGTACGGGCACGGCAAGGCCGAGCACCTGGCCGCGCTCGCGGAGGGCGGGATCCTCGTGGCGGCGAGCCTCTTCATCGCCGTACGCGCTGGCATGCAGCTCGTCGGCTCGGCGCGGGCGGACGTCGAGGCGACCTGGTACGCACTCGCGGCGATCGGGATCGCGATCGCGGTCGACGTCGCACGGACGGGCACGTCGCTTCGCGCCGCGCGCCGCTACCGAAGTGCAGCCCTGCAGTCCAACGCGCTTCACTTCGCGAGCGACATGGCCGGCTCGATCGCGGTGCTCGTCGGGCTGCTGCTGGTGCGGGCGGGCGTGCAGGAGGCCGACTCGATAGCGGCGCTCTTCGTCGCGGCGCTCGTGCTGGCCGCGGCCGGCCGCCTGATGTCGGGAAATGTCAACGTGCTGATGGATCGCGTGCCCGCGGCGGCGGAAGAGGCTGCCCGCGGGGCGATCGCGGAGCTCCAACCTGCCGTCGAGCTGCGCCGGCTCCGCATGCGGCAGGCCGCCGGTCGGCACTTCGCCGACGTCGTGATCGGCGTCGCGCCCGGTGCCGCGCTCGAGGAGGGGCACGCGGCCGCCGACGCGGTCGAGAGCGCGGTGCAGCGTGCGCTCCCCGAGAGCGACGTGGTCGTCCACGTCGAGCCGGCGGCGGGAGCCGAGGCGGCGATCCGGGAGCGCGCGCACGCAGCCGCGCTCCGCGTGCCGAGCGTCCGTGAGATCCACAACATCCGCGTTCTGACCGTGGGAGAGCGGACCGAGCTGTCGCTTCATCTGAAGCTGCCCGGAGGCATGACGCTCGAGGAGGCACACAGCGTTGCCTCCCACGTGGAGCGCGCGATCGCCGACGCCGTACCCGAGGTCGACGCCGTCCAGAGCCACGTCGAGCCGCTCGCGGAGGTCGGGCCGGGGACGCCGCTTCCGGCGGGCGACGTCGCGGGCGACACCGATACAGTCGCGCGTATCGTCCGCGAGGCCACGGGGCTGGCGCCACGGGAGCTCCGCTTTCTGCGCACGGACGACGGCCTCGTCGCCTACCTGACGCTCGCGCTCGACCCTGGCAGCGTCCTGTCCGACGCGCACGCGCGCGCGAGCGAGATCGAGGAGCGAATCCGCCGGGAACGGCCCGAGATCGCCGACGTGATCGTCCACACCGAGCCGTGAAGCTCTGCATGTTCACACCTCGTGAGCTCGACCTGCCGCGCGGCTGGCCCGGCCGAATCGAGGGGGAGCGGGTGATCCAGCTCGCCGCGCAGACGCTGCAGGCGTTCTTCTCGGGCGGCGGCGGTGCGCGGGAGCACGCCGACTTCCCGCTGGCCGAGGTGAAGCTGCTCGCGCCGATCGCGACCCCGCCCTCCGTGCGCGACTTCTACGCCTTCGAGCAGCACGTGGCGACGGCCAGGCGGGCGCGCGGCCTCGAGGTGCCCTCCGAGTGGTACGAGCGGCCGGTGTTCTACTTCTCGAACCCGGCGGCGATCTACGGCCCGGACGCGTCCGTTCCGTATCCGCAGGACACCGCCGAGCTCGACTACGAGCTCGAGGTGGCCGCCGTGGTCGGAGCCGAGGGTGCGGTCGCCGGATTCACGATCATGAACGACTGGTCCGCACGCGACGTGCAGCGCGCGGAGATGAGAGTCGGCCTCGGGCCGGCGAAGGGCAAGGACTTCGCGACGAGCCTCGGCCCCGTCGTCGTGACGCCCGACGAGCTCGGCGACCTACGGCTCGAGATGATCGCCCGCGTCAACGGGGAGGAGCGATCGCGCGGCAACCTCGGCGACATGCACCACTCCTGGGAGGCGATCGTCGCCTACGCGGCTCGGAACACCGAGCTCCGCCCGGGCGACGTTCTCGGCTCCGGCACGGTCGGCACGGGCTGCATCCTCGAGCTGGGAGACGGGCGCTGGCTGCAACGGGGCGACGTCGTGGAGCTCGAGGTCGAGGGCATCGGCGTGCTCCGCAACACGATCTGCTGAGCCGGGAGCGACTCCTACCGCTCGAACCCTGCGCTGGAACGGGAGGTCGGCGAGCCGGTCCCCGTGCAGGTGGCCCAGCTGACTTTCGCCGAGTCGAAACTCGACCCCGCCGAAGCGGTGCGGCTCGGCCGTGACGCCCTCCCAGCTCGAGAGCTCTGCCGAGATCCTCTCGGCGGGCGAGTCGTTACCGCTTCCGTCCATTGCTGAGCGTGAGAGCGACGGCTGCGCCCACTGGGAGCTTCGTTCTCGCGGCCGGGCTCTGGCGTAACACGTGCCCCTTCGGCAGGCTCGAAGGAGCGAAGGCGAGGCGGCCCGAGCGCCAGCGGCTGCGGATGAGCGCTCTTCGGGCGGAGGCAAGAGGCTTTCCTCGAACGTCGGGTACGGCGCAGCGCCGCACGGGCGTCTTCGGGGGCCGGCGGCGGCGCGGGCGGTGCTGGCGCCGGAGGCTGAGGAGATGTCTGCGGGGCCCCGCCGACGACGGCGCTCACCGAGGCTGGGCGACCGAGCGCGGAGCCGTCCGAAGGCGTCACGGTACAGCCGACGGCTTCGCCAGCCGGTGAACGCTCGTTCGAGGCAGAGCATCTGAGAGCGCCGCGCTGACCACCTCGCGGTCGATCCGCGGATACAGCTGCCGTGTTCCGACCGGGAAAGACCCAACTCGCACGGACTCGTCAAAGGGGATCGCTGCGCGAAGGGTGTCCGGACCCGTTCCGAAGCTGAAGTCTCTGACGTAGAGCTCGCGGCGGATGGGCGTTTGACTGCGCCAGAGAGACGAGCCCGTCCGGCACGCGCCGGCAGAGGGCTCGTACGGCGTGCCGTCGAGCTGCGACTCGAAGTGCCGGCTATCCAACGTGCACCCCTGCCCGCCCGCCGCATGCCTCGGATGATGCTTCCGTCGTAGCTCGAAGACAAGGCCTGCGGCCAGACGCTCTCGGGCGCGGCGCCGGCCGGAGCGCCCCGGCGGCCCCGGCATCAGGGGATATCCTCCGGAGCATGCCCACCTACCAGCGGCTCGGCGACGTCCCGCGCAAGCGGCACATCCAGTTCCGGGAGAACGGCACCCTGCTGACCGAGGAGGTGATGGGGCTCGAGGGCTTCTCGGGCAACGAGTCGATCCTCTACCACCTCGTCTCGCCCTGCAGGATCAAGGAAATCGGCGACTTCACGCCGATCGAGCGACGGGAATGGGTGCCGAACGGCCACGCGCACCGGCATTTCCGCACGATGGACATCGAGGCCGGCGGAGACGCCGTGAGCGGTCGGCGCCTCTTGATGTGGAACGAGGACGTCGAGATCTCCCTCTGCCGGCCCGACTCGGAGATGAATGGCTTCTACCGCAACGGCGAGGGCGACGAGGTCGTCTTCGTCCACGAGGGCTCGGGCACGCTCGAGACGATCTACGGCGATCTTCCCTACCGACCGGGCGACTACGTCGTGATCCCGCGGGGGACGACGTACCGGCTACGACCGGATGGGCCCCAGCGATACCTGGTCTTCGAGTCGCTGGGGTCGATCGAGATCCCGCGGCGCTACCGCAACGAGTACGGGCAGCTGATGGAGCACGCGCCCTTCTACCACCGCGACATCCATCCCCCGACTGGCCTGCGCACCGTTCGCGAGCGCGGGGAGTTCGAGCTCACCGTGCGGGTGCGAGACGGCTTCCAGCGCTACGTCCTCGACTACCACCCCTTCGACGTGGTCGGCTGGGACGGCTACGTGTATCCGTGGACGTTCAACATCGAGGACTTCGAGCCGATCACCGGCCGCATCCACATGCCGCCTCCCTCTCACCAGACGTTCGAGGGGCGCAACTTCGTGATCTGCTCCTTCTGCCCCCGCAAGCTGGATTTCGATCCGCTCGCGATCCCCATCCCCTACCACCACTCGAATCTGAACTCGGAGGAGATGATCTACTACGTCTCCGGGAACTTCGGGTCGCGCCGGGGAATCGAGGTCGGATCGGTGACGCTGCACCCGTCCGGCATCCCGCATGGTCCGCATCCCGGTCTCGCGGAGAAGTCGATCGGCACGACCGAGACGCACGAGCTCGCGGTCATGTGCGACACGTTCCACCCCCTGCGGCTGACGGAGCTGGCGGAGCAGCTCGACGACGGCGTCTACGCGTACTCCTGGTACGACGAGCCGGGCGAGAACGGCGGCGAGTCGGGGCGCGCCCAGACCGCCGACGACGATCCGGCCGGCGTCACGTCGCACCTCTAACGAATCTCTCGGGGCGGGTCTTCTACGGACGCCTACAACGGGGTCTGCGCGGCGATGAAGCAGCCGGAGAGACAAGGCACGCTCCACCTCCTCCCCGGTATCAGCGTATCGCCGGCGAGCGCACGCATGGGTGCCAGAATCGTAGAGAGAGCGTGCCGCCGGTGAGGCTCGTGCTCGACTGGGACGGAACGGTGACCGAGGTCGACACGCTCCACCTCGTGCTGGAGCGTTTCGGCGACCCGTCCGTCTACCAGAGCGCCGAGGGCTCGCTCGGGCGCGGGTCGTCGCTGCACGAGGTCATCGCACGCGAGTTCGCGACCGTGCGAGCGCCGCTTGCGGAGGTCGTCGGCTGGCTGCTGAGCCATGCGACGATCCGGCCGGGCTTTCGCGAGCTCGTCGAGCGCTACCGGCCGCTCGTCCTCTCCAGCGGCTTCCACGAGCTGATCGAGCCCATCCTTGCGCGGGAGGGGGTGAGCGTCGAGTTGCGGGCGAACAGGGTCGAGCCGCTCGTCGACGGGTGGCGGCCCCGCTTTCGCGACGAGCGTCTCTGCGAGGTGTGCGGCGAGGCGTGCAAGCGGCGGTCGCTGCCCGCCGGCGACGGGATGCTCGTCTTCGCCGGCGACGGTTATTCGGATCGCTGCGCCTCCCTCGCCGCCGACCGGGTCTTCGCGTGCGGCGCGCTGCCGGACTACCTGGACGAGCAGGGCGTCCGCTACGAGCCGCTCGTCGACTTCGTCGGGCTCGCGGCGGCCCTCGAGGGGGGCGGCCCGCCTCGGGCACCGCGACCAGCGAGGTAGGGAGCGGGCAGACCCTTCACGGCGGCCTTCGGGCCTGGATCGGCGAGGGCTAGCCTTGCCTGCGGTGCCGCTTCTCGAAGTTCCGCAACCGTACGACTTCGCGCTCTCGACCGAACGCTTTCGCGCCTTCGGGCCCGACCGTGCGAACCTCTGGCACGAGGGTGGCCTGCTGCGAGTGGTCGGCGGGCGTGAGGTGAGGATCGAGCCGGCGCCGGGAGGGGTTCTCGTGGAGCCGCTCGACGAAGAGGTCGAGGCCGAGGTCCGGACGCTGCTCGGCATCGTGTTCGACCTCGAGTCGTTCGGCGCCTTCGCCCGAGACGAGCCCGTGCTCGCGCGTCTCGTGGCAGCCCTTTCGGGCTTCCGCCCTCCGCTCGCCCCGCACGCGTTCGAGGCGCTTGTGACCTCGATCACCGCGCAGCAGGTGTCCCTGCAGTCCGCTTTTGCGATCCGGAGCCGCCTGATCGAGCGCTTTGGGGAGCCGGGCGAGCACGCCTGGGCGTTCCCGCGGGCGGAGCAAATCGCGAGCGTGAGCGAGTCCGAGCTGACGGCGCTCGGCTTCTCGCGCCGCAAGGCCGAGTACCTGCTCGGGCTCGCGCGGGCGGAGCTCGACTTCGACGAGCTTCGCGCTCTTTCGGACGAGGAGGTCAAGCTGCGTCTGACCGCCTTCCGGGGAATCGGCGAGTGGACGGCCGACTGGTTCCTCGCGCGCCACCTGGCGCGGCCGGAGGCCTGGCCGGCGGGCGATCTCGGGCTGCGCAAGGCGGTCTCGAGCCTCCTCTGCGAGGGGCGCGCCGTGTCGACCGAGGAGGTGCGTGCCCTGGGCGCCCGCTTCTCGCCCTTCCAGAATCTGACCGCGCACTACCTCCTCACCGGCCTGCGGGTGGCGACGTGATCGTCCGGCGGGCGACCGGGGCCGATCGCTCGTCGCTCCGGGAGCTTTGGGAGCAGCTCGGGGAGGAGGTCGAGGTTCCGTCCTTCGCGCGTGAGGGCTGGGAGGAAGCGTGGCCCGACGTCGAGCGGCGCATTCGCGAGGGCGTCGCGCTCGTCGCGGAGGAGCGGGAAGTGGTGGGCTTCGCGCTCGCCGATCTGGGCGAGACGAACCGGGGAGCGGCGCACGTGTCAGACCTCTACGTGCGGCCACGTGCGCGCCGGCAGGGGGTAGCGAAGGCGCTGCTCGCCGAGGTGGTCGTGGCCGCCCACGCCGCGGGGCTCACGCACCTCACTCTCGACGTGCTGAGCTCGAGCGCTGCCGCTCGCGGCGTCTACGATCGGCTCGGCCTGCGCGAGTACGCGCGCTTCCTGGCGGCGGACGCCGGCGCGCTGTCCAAGCGCTTGTCCGGCGCGCAGGAAAGGGAGTCCTTCGGCTCGATCCACGTGCAGACGGACGACCGCGATGCCGTTCAGCGCGCGGTCGAGCGGTTCCTCCCGCGCATCGGCCGGAGCGGAGGCACGTGGATCTCGCAGCCTCGGAACGGCTGGGTGGCTGTCTACGACGAGCTTTGCGATCGCGACCCGCGGGCGCTTCGGCGGCTGGGCCGCGAGCTTTCCGATCGGTGGGGCGCCGTCGTCGTCGCGCTCGGCGTCGAGGTGGGGTCGGTCGTCCGCATGATCCTGCTCGAGCGGGGCCGGATCGTCGACGAGTACCTCTCCGTGCCCTCCTTCTACGGGCCCGTGCCGCCCGGCGATCTCGTCGCGCTCGCGGTCAACCCGACGATCGTCGCGCGGCTGACCGGCGCCCTCCCGGCGAGCGTGCGAGCCGTCGCGCGCACCGCGTCGACGCCCTCGGAGCTGCCGCCGGCGCGTGAGCTGCTCGCCGGGCTCGCGCAGGTCCTCGGCCTGGAAGGCGGCGACACGGGCTACGTCGACGTGTCTACGATCGAGTCGTGATCACCCTCTACGACGCGCCCCGGTGCCCTTACTGCGTGCGCGTCCGCATCGTGCTCGCCGAGAAGGCGATCCGCCACGAGGTGGTCGAGATCGACCTCGACGACCGGCCCCACTGGATCTACGAGAAGAACGCCACCGGGCGGGTGCCCGTCCTCGAGGAGGACGCCCTCGTGCTCCCCGAGTCGACCGTGATCCTGGAGTACCTCGAAGAGAGGTATCCGGTTCCGGCTCTCTGGCCGGCGGAGGCGTCGGAGCGCGCGCTCGCACGGCTGCTCGTCGAGCGCTTCTCGCGCCTCGGAGACCCGTACTACGCGCTTCGCCGGGGCGACGAGTCGGCGCGCGGTCAGCTCGACGAGCGGCTGGGTGAGCTGGACGCGACGCTCGCTCGGCAGCCGTTTCTGACCGGGCGGGAGTACGGGCTGGCCGACGTCGCATACGTGCCCTGGATCCTGCGCGCGCGGGAGAGCCTCGGAGTCGAGCTCGACGGGTACACGGCTCTCTCGGACTGGATCGAGCGCGTCTGCGAGCGCCCGGTGATCGCGGCCGAGCTCGAGCTGATGGCGCCGAGCTGACGGCCGGCGCGGACATAGCGCTCGAGGAGCTGGCGGCGCGGCTCGGTGATCCGGAGCTGACAATTCTCGACGTGCGCTCGCCCGAGGAGTTCGCAGGTCTTGTCGGCTACGGGTGCGATCCACGGCAGGGTCATCTCCCGGGCGCTCGGAACGTCCCTGTCGGCGAGCTCCTCGAACGCCCGGCTGAGGAGCTTCAGACCTTGCTCGGCACGCCGACTGGCTCCGAGATCGTCGTCTACTGCCACTCGGGCGCCCGCTCGCGGGCCGCTGCGAACGCACTCGGCGCGGCCGGCTACGAGGCACGCAACTACGTCGGCTCCTGGCACGAATGGTCGCGCAGGGGCGATCTTCCGACCCGATCCTAGACCGAGAGGAGCGAGCGCTCGGCGACGCGGACGAACGCGCCGCACAGTGCCCGGCCGAGCTCGTTCCAGGGCCCGATGCGCGCCCGTGTCTCCTCGGAGATGCGCTCCGCGTCGACGGGCCCCCGCGTCGGCTCGGCGAGCCAGCCCTCGATCTGCTCGCGCGTCACCTCGGGGTGGAACTGCACTCCCCAGGCCTGATCGCCGAGCCGGAAGGCCTGCGTGCACGACGCGCTGCGCGCCAGCTCTTCGGCTCCCGCCGGCAGCCCGTGGGTGTAGTAGTGCCACTGGAAGGAGTCGAAGGCGGGTGGGAGCGCTCCGAGCACGGGATCGCCGCTCGCGGCCGCGGTCAGCTCGACGCGATACCACCCGATCTCCGGCTCTGGAGCCGGCCCGACCGAGGCGTGAGCGGCTTTCGCGATCAGCTGTGCGCCGAGGCAGACACCGAGCAGGGGCGTGTGCAGGTCGAGCAGCCGCGCGAGCAGGAGGTTCTCCTCGCGCAGCCACGGGTGCCGATCGTCCTGATCGGCGTGCATGGCGCCACCGAAGACGAGCACCGCGCCGTAGGCGTCGAGCGCCTGCGGCGGCGGCTCCTCCCAGGCGAGGCTCCACTCGTCGAGCTGATGGCCTCGCTCCTGGATCACCTCGCCGAAGATCCCGGCTCTCGCTTCCCCGCCGTGAATCACCGAGAGCACCTGCACGTCGCAAATGTAGCGCGGAGCGAGAGCGCGACAGCTCGGGGGCGCGTCTCGCAAAGGCGCCCGACCGGGGAGTCCGACCGCACCGCGCTTCTACAATCCAGGCGATGGACGGACGACCGGTCGGCGTCTTCGACTCGGGGCTGGGCGGCCTGACCGTCCTCCACGAGTGCCTCGTGACGCTCCCCCACGAGGACTTCGTGTACCTCGGGGACGGCGCCCGCTTTCCGTACGGGCCGCGGCCGCTCGCGGAGCTGCGCCGTTTCGCGCGCGAGATCGCGGGCTTTCTGGAGGCCCAGGGCGTGAAGCTGATCGTCGCCGCCTGCAACTCCGTCACCTCGGCCGCCCTGCCGGAGCTCCAGGCCGAGCTCGAGGTTCCCATCGTCGGCGTGCTCGCGCCCGAGGCGCACGCGGCCGTCCTGACCACACGCACGCGTGACGTGGGCCTTCTGGCCACGGAGGCGACCGTCTCCTCCGGCCGCTACGCCGAGCTCGTCGGGACGCTCGACGCGGGCGTCCGCCTGCACCAGGTGGCGTGCCCCTCGCTCGTGCCGCTGATCGAGAGCGACGACCCGTTCGGCCCGGCGACCGTCGAGGCCGTCCGCGGCTACGCGGCACCGCTCCGGGAGGCGGCGGTCGACACCGTCATCCTCGGCTGCACCCACTACCCGCTCATCCGGCCGATCCTGCAGCGCGCCTTCGGCCGGGAGGTGACGCTCGTGTTCTCGGCCGAGGAGACGGCGCGCGAGGTCGCCGAGACGCTCGCGCGGAAGCGCATCGAGAACGAGTCCGGGCGGGAGGGCACCTACCGATTCCTGACCACGGGCGACCCGGCGGCCTTTCGTGCGCTCGGGGCGCGCTTTCTCCAGCTTCCGATCGACGAAGTCGAGCACGTGGCGATCGCCGAGCTCGAAGCCGCTGTCGCGTGAGCCGAGGCGACGCGCGTCGGCCCGACCAGCTGCGGACCATCGCGCTCGAGGTCGACTACCTCGAGCAACCGCACGGCGCGGTCCTGTACGCGCAGGGCCGCACCATCGTCCTCTGCACGGCGTCGATCCAGGACGGCGTCCCGCGCTGGCTGCACGGCAAGGGGCGCGGCTGGCTGACGGCCGAGTACTCGTTGCTTCCGGCCTCCACCGGCTCGCGGACCGACCGCGAGGCCAGCCGGGGCAAGCAGAGCGGCCGAACGGTGGAGATCCAGCGGCTGATCGGACGCGCGATCCGGTCGGTCGCAGACTTCGAGGCGCTCGGAGAGCGGACGCTCTGGCTCGACTGCGACGTGCTGCAGGCCGACGGAGGCACGCGCTGCGCCGCGATCTGTGGGGCGTACGTGGCCGCCCTCCGCGCGCTCGACCGCTTCGGTCTCGGGCGGGCGCTCCCGGACTCGGTCGCCGCGGTCTCGGTCGGGGTCGTCGGCGACGAGCCGCTCCTCGATCTCGACTACGCGGAGGACTCGGCGGCCGACGTGGACATGAACGTCGTCATGACGGGCGACGGTAGGCTCGTGGAGGTGCAGGCCACCGCCGAGCGGGCGCCCTTCACCCGCGGTCGCCTCGACGAGCTGCTCGAGCTGGCCGCCCTCGGGATCGAGGAGATCGCGCTCGCCCAGGCCGACGCCGCGGCGGCGGAGCGTGCCTGACAGGTCCTTCGACGACTGCCCGAGGGCGAGCCTCTGCTCGCAGAACGAGCACAAGCTCGCGGAGCTCGCCCGCGCGTTGCCCGGCTGGCGGCTGGAGCTCCTCGAGGCTGACGGGTATCCCCCCGAGAACGGCCAGACCTACTACGAGAACGCACGCGCGAAGGCTCGCTTCGGGCGTCGCAC
>JBBSIG010000018.1:0-18943 GCA_038232215.1 Gaiellales bacterium
GAGCGGAACGAGGATGTGGCCGTTCAGCTCGATGTGAGCCACGTCCTCGACGTAGCAGTAGGCCGTCAGGACGCCTTCCTGATACTCGCCGCCGAAGAGTGCAACGTCGACACGCTCGCCCTTGTACTTGCCCGTGTAGTCCTCCACGAGCGCTCAGTCTACTGAGCGCAGGAGGCCCTCCTCGACCTCGAGGCGGGCGACGTGGCAGTTCGCGATCGCGCCCGTTCCCTCCGCCTCGCAGTGCAGGAGCGCCGAGCGCAACGGGCCGCCGTGTGAGACGACGAGCACGCGCCCGTCGGGATGAGTCGCGGCGATCCGGCGGAGCGCGGCGAGCACACGTCGGGCGACGTCGTCCGCGGTCTCGCCGTCTCCCCACTGGCCGTTCCGAGCCTGCGGCCACCGCTCGATCACCTCGGTGTCGGTGAGGCCCTCCCAGGTTCCGAAGTGCTTCTCACGGAGCTCGGGCACGCGTGTCACCGCGAGCCCTCTTGGCTCCGCGACGAGCCGTGCCGTCTCGTACGCGCGCGACAGATCGCTCGAGTAGACGGCGTCGAGGTGCTCGCCGGAGAGCGTCTCCGCGAGGGCCTGTGCCTGCACGCGCCCGGTCTCGTTCAGCGGTCGGTCCGTGTGCCCCTGGACGCGTCCCTCGCGGTTCCAGTCGGTCTCGCCGTGACGCGCTAACAGGATCGTCGTCACGCCGAGCTTATGCTAGCTCGGCATGGATCTCGGCCTGGTCGACCGCGTGTGTCTCGTGACCGGCTCGACGGGAGGGATCGGTCTCGCGACCGCGCGGCTGCTGGCCGAGGAGGGCGCGAGGGTCGTCGTCTGCGGGCGGAATGCCGCCCCGCTCGAGCAGGCGCGGCGCGAGATCGGAGCGGCGCTCGGGGTGCTCTGCGACTTGTCGGAGCCCCTGGCGGCCGGGCGTCTCGTCCGCGACGCCGAGGAAGCGCTTGGGCCCGTGGACGTGCTCGTGAACAACGTCGGCGAGGCCTACCAGGCGTCCTTCGAGGAGCTCTCCGAGGAGCAGTGGAACGCGATGTGGCAGCTGAACGTGATGAGCTACGTGCGGGCGATCCGAGCCGTCCTCCCCCAGATGCGCGCCCGCGGGGGCACGATCGTGAACGTGTCCTCGACTGCGGGGAAGCGACCCTCGACCGGGATGCCGAACTACTCGGTCACCAAGGCGGCCGTGCTCTCGCTCTCCCGCCTCGTCGCCGATCTGTACGCCGGCGAGGGGATCCGCTGCAACGCCGTCACGCCCGGCCCCACCGCGACGGAGGCGTGGCTCGGCGAGGGCGGGCTCGCAGACCAGGTCGCCGCGCGCCGGGGCTCGAGCCGCGCCGAGGTCCTGGACGCCGTCGGTGCCGCCCGGCCGCTCGGCCGGCTCGCCGAGCCGGAGGAGATCGCCGCCGTGATCGCCTTTCTCTGCTCGGACCGGGCGGCCTACGTGACGGGCGCGGCGTGGAGCGCAGACGGGGGCACGGTTCCGATCATCGTCTGAACCGGGGAAAGATCGTCACCGCGGGCCTCGCGACGACGACGGCCGGGCCGACTACGCTGACCTCGTGCCCGAGGTCGCCGGAAGAGTCGCCGACGCGTTCGAGGCGCGCGCTCGCGAGCACGAGGAGCGCTGGCTCTCCCCGCTCGCCGTGCGCTCCTACGAGACCCGCGGGCGCGCGCACGAGGAGGCAGCCTGCCGTCTGCGCACCCCCTTCCAGCGCGACCGCGACCGGATCGTCCACTCGAAGGCGTTTCGGCGGCTGCGCTCGAAGACGCAGGTCTTCATCGCGCCCGAGGGCGATCACTACCGGACCAGGCTGACGCACACGCTCGAGGCGGCGGGCATCTCCCGCGGCGTCGCCCGCGCGCTACGCCTGAACGAGGATCTCGTCGAGGCGATCGCCTTGGGCCACGACCTCGGCCATCCCCCGTTCGGCCACGCGGGGGAGCACGGGCTCGACGAGGCGCTCAACGCGCGGTTCGGCCGCCGCTTCCGCCACAACGAGCACTCCCTGCGCGTGGTCGACGTCCTCGAGCGCGACGGCCGCGGCCTCAATCTCACCGCGGAGGTGCGCGAGGGGATCCTCACCCATACCGGGCCGGCGGAGCCGGCGACGCTCGAGGGGAAGATCGTGCGGCTCGTCGACCGGGTCGCGTACGTCAACCACGACATCGACGACGCCCTTCGCGCGGGCGTGCTGTTGCGGGACGAGCTGCCGCGAGCCGAGCTCGAGCTGCTCGGCGCCACCGGCGGGCGCAGGATCGACGCGCTCGTCCACGACCTCGTCGAGAGCTCCGAGGGCGCCGGCGACATCGTCCAGAGCGACGAGGTCGGAGCCGCGCTGCTAGCGCTGCGACGCTTCATGTTCGAGCGCGTCTATCTGGGCCCGCACGCCGCCGCCGAGCATGCGCGCGCCCACGCCGTGATCCAGCGGATCTTCACCCACCTCGTCGACCGCGGCGAGAGCGCCGAGGCCGCGACCGACTACGTCGCCGGCATGACGGACCGGTTCGCGCTCGCCTACGCGGCGGAGCTCTAGGTGGCCCGCATCAAGGACTCCTCGGTGGAGGCCGTCAAGGCGACGGCGGACATCGTCGCCGTCGTCTCCGCCCGCACCCAGCTGCGCAAGGTCGGAGCGCGGTACACGGGCCGATGTCCCTTCCCCGAGGAGCGGACGCCGAGCTTCTCCGTGAATCCGCACGACAAGCTGTACTACTGCTTCGGGTGCGGGAAGGGCGGGGATCTCATCTCCTTCGTGCGGGAGACGGAGCAGCTCGACTTCAGCGCCGCGATCGAGTGGCTCGCCGACCGCTTCACCGTCCCGCTCGAGTACGAGGAGGCCTCGCCGCGCCAGGACGCCGAGCGCCGTCGGCGTGAGCGTCTACTGGCGCTCCTGGAGCAGGCGGTCGGCTTCTACGAGCGCTGCCTGTGGGAGTCTGCCGCGGGGGTTTCCGCGCGCGCGTACCTCGAGAGCCGGGGACTCGGCGAGGCAGTCTGTCGCGAGTACCGGGTGGGCCTGGCCCCGGGTGGGCGGACGCTCGCACGAAAGGCGCGGGCGAAGGGCTTCACGGCCGAGGAGCTCGGGGCGGCCGGGCTCGTCAACCGTCGCGGCGGCGACTACTTCGCGCAGCGCCTGCTGTTTCCGCTCGCCGACGCACGCGGCCGCGTGCTCGGCTTCCAGGCGCGCAAGCTGCGGGAGGACGATCCGCTGCGGGCGAAGTACGTCAACTCGCCCGAGAGCGACCTCTTTCGGAAGGGCTCGATCCTGTACGGGCTCGACCGCGCGCGCACGGCGATCGCGAAGGAGGGTCGAGCGTGCGTGGTGGAGGGCAACACGGACGTGCTCGCGCTGCGTCAGGCCGGGCTGCAGCCCGTCGTCGCCTCGATGGGCACGGCGCTCACCGAGCGGCAGGTAAAGGAGCTGTCGAGGCTCGCCCGCCGCATCTACCTCTGCTTCGACGGGGACGCGGCCGGCGAGGCCGCGACGCTCCGCGGAATGGAGCTCGCGGCGAGGCAGGGTCTCGACGTGAGGGTCGTCGTGCTTCCCGCGGGGAGCGACCCGGCGGACGCCGCGCACACGTTCGAGCCGCTGCTGGAGGGGTCGGAGAGCTATCTGCGCCACCGCGTCCGGCTGGAGCTCGAGCGGACGGGCGACCGTCAGGAGGCGTTTCTGCGCGTGCGGGAGATCCTCGACCGGTTCGAGGAGTCGCCGGAACGGCAGGACGCGATGCGGCTGATCTCGGACCGGCTCGATCTGCCCAGAGAGACGCAGGCGGGCCTCGCCGCTCGCACGCGGGCGAGCACCGGCAGCGTCGGCGCCAGGTTGCTGGGCAAAGGCGAGCGGATGGAGCGCGACGCGCTCGCGGGCGTGGCCGCGCACCCGAAGCTTCGCGCCGTGCTCGCGCAGCTCGGCCCCGAGCACTTCGACTCCGAGACCAACCGGCGGCTGCGCTCCCACCTGCTCGGGGAGGACGAGCCCGACCCCGACCTGCTCGCGCTCCTGGCCGAGCTGGACGCGCGGGCGACCGCGGACGGCATCGACGAGAAGACGGCCGAGCAGCTCCTGCTCCGCCTGCGCGAGCGCCGGCTGGAGCGGGACCTCGCCGCCGCCGGCGACGAGCGGATGCACGATCTCCAGCAGGCGCTCGCCCGCGTGAGGACGGCGTTTCGCGAGTTCGCGTAGGGGACGGGTCGCTACAATGCGGCCCGCTTTCCCCGGTAGCTCAATTGGCAGAGCATTCGGCTGTTAACCGAAGGGTTGTTGGTTCGAGTCCAACCCGGGGAGTAACGGAAAGGCCCGCTCGCGCGGGCCTTCGCATGAAACAGCGCGTGGACTAGGGCGTGCAGCTCAGGGTCGGGTTGAACGGAGCGAACGGCCCGCTCGGATTGTCCTGCCAGAGCCAGACGTGCAGGTCGAAGTGAATCGGCATCGTGGGGTTTGTGGCCCGGCATCGGTCCGTCGAATGGCTGCCCGAGGATGGAGGGCCGGTCGCTGTCGGTGGCGAGGTTCTGGTCGGCGTCCGCCTTGAAGTACTCGACCCCGACGAGCGTGAGCTTGCCGTTCGCCTTCGGAACGTAGAGGAGGATCTCCGGGCGCAGGGGATCGATCGCGAGATCGGCCATGAGCGCCAGGTTGCTGGCGTGGAAACCCATCGTGCCGAGCGGGGAGGCGACGCACGGCTCCCCGGCGACGGTGTAGCCATGCTTCTCCGCCTGTGTGAACGAGTGGTAGCGGGCTGTCGCCGCTTTCACGGCCTGCCAGGGGTCGTCGCCGGCGGCGGCCGCGGCCGGGAGCCACACGCTGGCAGCTACCAGAGTTAGGACGGCTGCGAGGACGATGGTCGAACGTTGCATCTCGTGTCTCCTTTCGATAGGCGGCGCCCGCAGCGGCCAGACGCGAACCCCGAATCGGGGTGAGCGGTTCTTGGAAGATGCCGGGGGTTCTGGGAACCTTTCGATCGCCGCAGGCCTCCTACTGATCCCGACCCCATCGGGAAGATCTCATACGTTTCCGACGAAGTCAACGGCACGAATGCAACGCAGCTCGACGGGCTCGTGGCCTCCGTGATCGCCGACTCGATCCGGCTGCTGTCGGCACATCTCGGTGACTGTCCGGTCGAGCGGTTCGCCGGCTCCTGACACGCGAAGAGGCGGGAGCCGAGCATGCGGCAGCCCGGCTCCGCGCACCTCAGACACCCCGTCAGATTAAGTGCCTGGCGGCTGCCTCTCCGCGACTCGCTGATTTCGGCGGCCGCTCGCCCAGCCCTTTGTGTGGGAGCGGCGCGCCTCGGGGAGCAGAACGACGGCAGCGCCGCCCGGCATGACTGCTCGGCCCCGGCCGGCGCTCCTATGCAAGCCTGCGAGCGCTGAGCCCCCTGCGAGGACTCGCCTCGGCCCTCTACCGGCTCTCGTCCTACCGTGCGAGCGCGGTCGCGAAGATCGCCTCCTCGAAACGCGTCCCCGAGCCGGGGGCGGTGGCGAGGGCGACGACCGAGACGACGTTGCGGCCGGCGAACGAGGTCGAGACGTAGTCCCCGACCATGCGGCCCGAGTCGGTGCTCGCGAGCCAGCCGAGCGGCATCGGCTCGGCACTCAGGCGCTGCGGGGCGGTCCAGCTCGCGCCGCCGTCGCGCGAGCGAATGGTCGAGGCGTTCAGCGTGCAGCCGGCGAAGGTCGAGCAGGAGGCGGGCAAGGTGTAGTACGTGAGCGCGAGGGCGGAGCCGGCGGGGTCGGCCACGAGGCCCGGGGTGACGCGGTCGCCCGGCTCCGTCGGCACGCGGACGGGTCCCGTCCAGGACACTCCGTCGGCCGACCGCGCGACCACGATGTCGTTCGAGCTGCAGTTCGGCGTGAAGCGACAGTCGGGCCAGGCGACGGAGATCGTCCCCGACGCATCGACGTCGGCTGAGGGCAGCGGCCCGCCCCTCAGTCCGAAGGGAGAGTCGAAGCTCACCTCGGAGACGAACGTCTCGGGAGCGAAGGTTGCGCCCCCGTCCGTCGAGCGCAGGGCCCGGAGCGACCGCGGGCCGAGGTAGACGTTCACGAGGTCGCCGTTCGGTCGGACGACGGGCTGCGAGCCGACGGCGTCCCGCGAGCTGGCGCCGCCCGCCGCCCCGACCGGTGGGCCCCAGGTGAGCCCACCGTCGCGCGAGGTCTGCGTCGACTGGCGATCGGGGACGAGATCGCTGTACGAGAGGTAGCAGTTACCGCGGAACGGGCTCGTCGCCCAGTTGTCGCAGGAGAGCCACTCCTTGTCGTAGGCGAGCGTGCCCACCGAAGCGAAGGCCGCGCGCACCGGAGGGCTCCAGATCAACCCGTCCGTCGAGCGGCTGACGAGCAGCGACGTGCCGCTCCCCGGCTCGATCCCGAGCGAGGCGATCAGCCAGACGCGGTGCACGGCGTCGTAGGAGACGGTCGGGTCGCTGACGCGCGAGGTCGTCCCCGGGGTCGTCGAGAAGACGGTCAACCCGGGGAGGAAGCCGCTCCGCCACGTGCGGCCTGCGTCCGTCGAGGTCGCCCAGCCCGTGTTCATGGAGGCGCCGTCCGTGTAGCGCCCGACCTGGAACGCCGTCACGACGGTCGACCCGAAGGACGCGCTGTCGGGCTCGACCTCGGTCCGGTGCTGGGCCGGGGCCTGCGTGTACGGGTCGCTCGAGAGCTGCCGGCCGACGACCTCGCAGTCGCGGTCGACTGTGTCCACGAGGTCGGCCGTCACGATGTCCCGCCCCGCGCCACAGGCGATCCGGTCCCGGCCCCCGCCCTGCGCGCGGACGCGGTCGTCGCCCCGGCCGGCGAGGATCGTGTCGGCCGTCGGGCCGCCGCGGAGCAGGTTCGCGGTGGCCGTTCCGCGGATGGTCGCGCCGACCGCGTCGCTCGCGAGACAGAGAGCGGCGAGAGCCGCGACGGCGAGCGTGCGCGTCACCACCCGAGGTATACCTGCGGACACGTGGGGGAACCCAGGTTCCCCCACGCACCCCCTCCTGCTGCGCTCTCGCCGACGAGCCGCCCTGGCCTCCCGCCGGGCGGAGCCCGGCTCCGGCCGCCATGAGAACGGCGACGCGCGCTTCAGCGTCTCGCGAGCCGGGTGAGCGCCCGCCGCGCCAGGCTCGGCCTCAGCAGCTCGCGGGCCACGAGCGTGCCGGAGCCGGCCCCGAGGCCCGGCCCGGGGTGCGTGCTCGCACCGATCTGGTAGAGGCTCGCGACCGGCGTCCGGTGCCCGGGTTGCCGCGCGAGCGGCCGCCAGAGGAGGTTCTGGTCGAGCGCGCACGAGCCGCTGTAGATGTCGCCGCCTACGAGGTTGACGTTCGCGGCCTCGAGGTCGGCGGGCGAGAGGACGGTGCGCCCGAGCAGCGCCGAGCCGAGGTTCGAGACGTGGCGCGCGAGCCGCTCCTGGATACGGTCGGCGTACCGCTCGCGCAAATCCTCTGTCCACCTTCCGTCGGCGACGTCGAGCTCGCCCGCCGCGTCGCCGCGTGGGCGTACCGGCAGCTCCTGGAGCTGGATCCAGAGGATGGCGGCGCGCTCGGGAGCGCGGGTCTCGTCCATCGTCGTCGGCTGACCCACCACGATCGTCGCCTCGGCGGGCAGCAGCCCGCGCTCGGCCTCGTTGACCGCGCGCGACACGCCGTCGAGGCCGGAGGTCAGGTGGACGACCGCCGTCCGGCCGAGTCGCTCGTCGCCTCGCCACTGCGGCGGCTCTCCGAGCGCCAGATGGATCTGCATGCCGGCGCGACCGTAGCGGTAGCGGGCCGCCGCCTCGCGGACTCCGCGCGGGACGGGAGCCTCCGCCAGCAGCCGCCCGTAGAGCTGGGTGGGAGTCACGTTGCAGACGACCGCCCGCCGCGCGGTCAGCGTCTCGCCGCTCGTGAGGCGCACGCCCGTCGCTCGCCCGCCGGAGACGAGGACACGCTCGACGTCCGCTTCCGTCCGGCAGCTTCCGCCCCCCTCGCGGACGAGCTGCGCGAGCGCGTCCACGAGTCGAGCGCCTCCGCCTCGAGGGACGGGCATGCCGCCGAGCTGCGTCGCGAGCGCGATCACCTTCGTCATGAAGCCCGAGGAGGCGGCGTCCGGGCCGAGGCCGGTGTGGAGCACCCAGGGGGCGAGCAGCCCCTTCGCCTCCTCGGACGAGAACGTCTCGCTCGCCCAGTCCCGGCACGAGGAGAGCAGGTCGCCGGTGAGCTCGAGCAGCCCGAGCCGGCCGAGGCGGCGGTATGCGCGTGCGGCCAGAGCGAGTCCGTCTCCCGACCAGAGCTCCGTCCCTAGAAGCCCGAAGGCGAGGTCGAGGTTCGGGCCGAGCTCGTCATTCACGCGCCGCCAGGCCTCTCCGTCGCCGACCGCGTGCCGGTCGAGCTCGGCGACGTTCGCCTCGAGCGACGTCGTCAGGACCGCGCTCGTCCCGTCCGGAAACAGAGTGGCCGTCGGCAGATCGGTGTTCAGGTACTCGAGGCCGCGGGCCCGGAGGTCGTCGCCGAGCTCCGCGTACGCGGCCGAGCCCACGAAGAGCGGGTGCCAGCTCGAGAAGACCTCGTGCCGGAAGCCCGGGACGGTGATCTCCGCAGTCCGGATAGCGCCGCCGAGCCAGTCGTTGCGCTCGAGCACGCACACGCCCCAGCCGGCCTTCGAGAGGAGCGCCGCGCCGGCGAGCGAGTTGATCCCGCTGCCCACGAACACCGCGTCGTAGCCGGCCACCGTCACCTCCCGCGCTCGTGCGCCTTGACAGGGGGAACGCGGATTTGATCACATCCAAGCGTGCTTCTCCGGGAGGTCGAATACGCGCGTCCGGCGAGCGTCGAGGAGGCGATCGCGCTGCTCGTGGAGAACGAGGGGGCGCGCGCCCTCGCCGGTGGGCAGACGCTGATCAACGTCATGAAGGCGCGCGTCGCCTCGCCCGACGTGCTCGTCGACCTGGCCGATCTCGACGAGCTGAGGGGTGTCCGCGCAGCCGCCGACGGGGGCCTCGAGCTGGGCGCGATGGCGACCTACTCGGAGGTGATGCTGTCGTCCGAGGTCGCTGCGCGCCGGCCGATCCTCGCCGAGGTGGCGGCGCAGATCGCCGACGTGCAGGTGCGAAACCGCGGCACGATCGGCGGCAATGTCTGCGCGAACGACCCGACGAACCACTTCCCGCCGCTCCTCGTCGCGCTCGACGCGACGATGACGATCGCCGGCGCTGACGGCGAGCGGACGGTGCCCGCCGAGGAGTTCTTCCTCGGCGTGTACCTCACGGCTGCCGGGCCGGGCGAGCTCCTGACCAGGGTGACCGTGCCGGCTGGGGCCGGGGACGCCTTCGCCGCCGTCACCATCGGCGTCGACGGGACGGGGATCGTGACGGCGGCCGCGAGCGTCGACGGAGCCGTGCGCGTCGCGATCGGCTGCGTCGGCGCCGTGCCGGTGCGGGCGACGCGGCTCGAGCAGGCGCTCGACGGCGACTTCAGCGAGGAGGCCGTGCGCGAGGCGGCCCGTGCGCTCGGCGACGACCTCGATCCGCCCTCCGACGTGCACGCGTCCGCCGACTATCGCCGCAGCCTGGCCGAGGTGCTCGCCGTGCGCGCCGTCCTGCAGGCCGCGAAGCGGCGGGAGGGCGGCTAGATGGCGACGCTCCGGTCGAAGCGCATCTCCGTCGAGGTGAACGGCGAGGTCTACGAGCGCGAGGTCGACGCGCGCCGCCTGCTCGTCCACTTCATCCGCGACGACCTCGACCTGACGGGAACGCACGTCGGCTGCGACACCGGAAACTGCGGGGCCTGCACCGTCCGCCTGGGCGGTACGGCGGTCAAGAGCTGCATGCTGCTCGCCGTCCAGGCCGACGGCGCCAGCATCGGGACGGTCGAGGGCCTGGCCGCCGAGGGTGTGCTCGATCCGCTCCAGCAGGCGTTCAGCGATCACCACGCCCTCCAGTGCGGCTACTGCACGCCCGGGATGCTGATGAGCGCGAAGTACCTGCTCGAGCACAACCCCGAGCCCACGGAGGCCGAGGTGCGAAAGGCGATCCAGGGCAACATCTGCCGGTGCACCGGCTACGTCAACATCGTCGAGGCGGTCCTGGCCGCGTCCAGGGGGGAGGTGTCGGCGTGAGCTCGACGACCGTGACGCCGGAGACGGCGGAGACTGCGGAGACGCAGCAGCAAACCGAGGCTCCGCAGAAGGGTTTCGCCGGTCAGAACGTTCCGCGCAAGGAGGACAAGCGGCTGGTTCAGGGCGAGGGCGTCTTCTTCGACGACGTGCGGCGTCACGGGATGGGCTACGTGCACTTCGTCCGCTCGCCGTACGCGCACGCGAAGATCAAGTCGATCGACGTCGCGCCGGCGCTCGAGGTCGACGGCGTCTACGGGACGCTGACGGGCGACGAGGTCGCGATCCTCACCGACCCGTTCTTCGAGATGTCGACGCCGCCGGGCGCCCACGTCAAGGACTACGCGCTGGCAGTCGGCAGGACGCGCTTCGTCGGCGAGCCCGTCGCGGCCGTCGTCGCGACGACGCGCGAGCTCGCGCGCGACGCGTCGGAGCTCGTCGAGGTCGAGTACGAGCCGCTCGACGTGCTCGTCGACGCGCGCCTGGCGGAAGGCGAGGACGCGCCGATCCTGCACGAGGACGCCGGCTCGAACGTCGTCTGGTCGGGCTCCTTCGACTGGGGCGACATCGACGGCGCCAGGGCAGAGGCAGACCACGTCGTGAAGATCAAGGAGCTCCACTTCGACCGCTTCTCCTCGACGCCGCTCGAGTGCAGCGGCTGCCTCGTCGAGTACAACCGCGGCACGGGGCAGTGGACGATGCACTGCAACCACCAGATGCCCGGCATCGGAGCGATCTGGATGGCGCCCGCGCTCCGCGTCGGGCTCGACAAGCTCCGCTTCGTGACGCAGGACATCGGCGGCGCGTTCGGCAACAAGATCTGCCTGCACCCGTACTTCGTCGCCTGCTGCCTGCTCGCGCGCAAGCTGAACCGGCCCGTGCAGTGGACGGAGTGGCGAACCGACCAGCACACGGCGAACGCGCACGGCAACGAGCGCTGGTTCCAGGAGATCGAGGTGCCGGTGAAGGCGGACGGGACGATGCTCGGCTTCAGCGTCAAGGCGATCGACGACTGCGGCGCCTTCCCGCGCTACGAGCCGCTCGGCTGCATCATCTGGGCGCAGGTGGCGCCGGGGTGCTACCGCTGGCGGAACGTCCACGTCGACTTCACGCAGGTCTGCACGAACAAGTCGCCGGTCTCGCCGAATCGCGGCTACTCGCGTATGCAGCACCTCTGGCTGACCGAGCGGATCATCGACATCGTCGCGCACGAGCTCGGGCTCGACCCCGTCGAGGTGCGCAAGCGCAACTACGTCCGGCGCGAGGAGATGCCCTACGAGACGCCGAACGGCTGCATCTACGACTCGGGCGACTACGCCCGCTGCCTCGACATCGCACTCGACCTGATCGGTTACGACGGGCTCGACGAGCGCCGCCGCGACGCGGAGAGCCGCGGCAGGCTGCTCGGCTTCGGGATCGGCTCGACGCTCGACTCCGGCACGAACAACTTCGCGCAGTCCCAGCTCCTGAACCCCGAGCTCCAGTTCTCGGGCAACAACGAGGTCGCGACCGTCAAGCTCGACATCTTCGGCGAGATCGTCGTCACGCTCGGCACGGTCCCGCAGGGGCAGGGCCACGAGACGACCGCCGCCCAGGTCGTCGCAGACATCATCGGCTGCACGCCGGACGACATCAACGTCCGCCCCGGTCACGACACCTACTGGAACTCGCACGCCGGCTTCTCGGGCACGTACGCGAGCCAGTTCGCGGTCACGGGACTCGGCGCGGTGAAGGGCGCAGCGGACAGGCTCGCCGTCGAGATGCGGAAGCTCGCGTCGGTCGTGCTCGGCTGCTCACCCGACGACATCGAGCTGGCCGAGGGGATGGCGCGCATGCGGGAGAACCCCGAGGCGGCGCTCCCCTTCATGGCGCTCGGGGCGATCCTGAACGCGAACAACGCCGGTTTGCCCGAGGACCTCGACGTCACGCTCAACGTCCGCTACGTCTACCGGCCGCCGTTCGAGGTGCCCGACCTGGAGCGCAAGTTCGGCAACCTCACGCTCACCTACGCGACGCAGATCCACACGTGCCTCGTCGAGGTCGACCCCGAGACGGGCGTGTACGAGATCGTCGACTATGCGGCCGTGGACGACTGCGGCAAGCGCATCCACCCGCAGATCGTCGACGGGCAGGTGCACGGGGCAACCGCCCAGGCGATCGGCGCGGCGACGCACGAGACGTTTACCTACGACGCGGAGGGCAACCTGCTGACGCCGAACTTCTACGATTACCACGTTCCGCACGCGCTCGACATGCCGCCGCTGAAGAACGGCTTCCTGGAGTCGGAGTCGCCCTTCACGCCGCTCGGCGCCAAGGGTATGGGAGAGGGGGGAGGCGCAGGCATCCACGCCGTGTGCGCCGCGCTCCAGGACGCGCTGCAGGCTCGGGGCCGCCCGATCGTGACCGACAGCTGCAATCCCTACCAGCGCGTGTGGGAGCTGCTCCGCGATCCCGAGGGCTCGCGCGGGCTCGTCGAGGTGGAGAGCCGATGAAGGTCGAGGGCACACGTACCTTCGACGCACCGCGCGAGACGGTCTGGGGGGTGCTGAACGATCCCTCCCAGATGGCGAAGCTGATGCCGGGCGTCGAGAGCTTCGACGTCGCCGACGACCGGCACTGGAAGGCGAACGTGAAGATCCCGCTCGGGCTCGGCGGTCTCAAGATGAGCATCAACTTCGAGAAGCTCGAGGAGCGGGAGCCCACGTTCGCGCGCCTCCGGGCGAAGGGCACGGGCGTCGGCGCGATGATGAACATGGAGACGCAGTTCGACCTCAGCGAGGCGGGCGCCGGAACGGAGATGAAGTGGGCCGCCGACGTCAAGATCGCGGGTCCCGTCGGCAGCATGGGGCAGCGCGTCCTGCAACCGATCGTGAACCAGCAGGTCTCGAATGTCATGAGCGCCCTGGACAAGCAGGTGATGGAGGCAAAGGGGGCTTCTGGAGGCGAGGTGCTGCTGGGCGCGACACCCGGAGGCGGCGACCCGCTCGCGGCCGGCCCTGCCGAGGCGGGAACGGGCGCGAGCTCGGGCACGAGCGGCACCGCCGGGACCCCGCAGCCGACCACGGAGCGCGAGCCTCCGGCCACCGATCCCGAGCTGAAGGACGCGGGAGAGCCGCCGCGGAGCTCGCCCTCGACCGAGCCGGAAGAGGGGACGAGCGGAGCGGAGGAGGGGCTGAGCCCCTTCGATCCGGAGTCGTACTCGAGCGATCCGGAGGGCCCGCGAACGTCGACCGAAGACACGAGCTGACCCCGCCCCTCCGCATCGGGGTCATGCAGCTCACGATGGAGCCGCTCGAGGAAATGCTCGAGTCGGCCCGCGCGATGGATCGGGCCGGGATGGACACGGTCTGGCTTGCCGAGGCATACCCGTGGTGGCGAAAGCACGGCATGGAGGCGCGCTCGTCGACCGTCGTCTCGGCGCTCCTGGCGCAGGCGACCGAGCGGCTCGCGATCGGCTGGGGGATCATCTCGCCCTTCACGCGTCACCCGGTGCAGGTGGCGATGGACGCACGGGTCGTGCAGGAGGCGGCCGGGCCGGGCCGCTTCCTGCTCGGCTTCGGCACCTCGAAGATCTTCCTGAACAACGCGCGGCTGAGCACGCAGAAGACGCTCGGGCCGATGCGCGACGCCGTGGCGATCGTCCGCGGCGTGCTCGGCGGCGACGCCTTCGAGTACGAGGGCGACACCTGGAGCGCATCGGTGCCGCCTCTCTCGGACGACGCGCACACGCCCCGTGGCGTGCCTCCCGTCTACGTCGCCGCGACCGCGCCGAAGATGCAGGCGCTCGCGGGCGAGATCGGCGACGGCTGCCTCACCCCGTCGATCACGACGCCGCCCTTCGTGAGCTACACGCGGGACAACGTCGGCCGCGACATCGACATCGGTTGCACGATCGTGGCGTCGATCGACGAGGATCGGGAGCGCGGCCGCGACGGGGCCCGCGAGATCGCGGGCATGTACCTCGCCAACAAGGTGCAGAACATCAAGGGCTCGGCCGACACGCTGCTCGACCTCGCCGGTCTCGACCAGGACGAGATCCGCCCGGTCGCCGAGGCGATGGAGCGGGGTGGACGGCTCGCCGCGAAGGCGGAGGTGACGGACGCGATCCTGGACAAGTGCAAGCCCATCGCAGGGACGCCGAGCGACTGCATCGAGGCGATCGAGGAGTACCGCGACGCCGGCTGCACGCACGTCATGCTCGAGCTCTGGGGCGAGGAGCGCCGCCGGCAGATCGAGCTCTTCGGCAAAGAGGTGCTCCCGCACTTCCGCGCCGCGTGAACGTCGGCGTCGATCGCGACCGCCTCGTCGACTGGGCGCTCCGCGCCGTCAGCATCCCGAGCTTCACGGGAGAAGAGCTGGCGATGGCCGAGTTCGTGCGCGGGACGTTCGACGAGATGGGCCTGCAGGTGCTGTGGCAGAACGTCGAGCAGGGGCGCGCGAACGTCGTCGGCACGCTCGAGGGAACCGGGGGGGCCAAGACGTTGATGTTCAACGGGCACATGGACACCTCGTACTCCGGGCGGGAGCCGTGGCTCGCCGGGATCAGGGGCTTTCAGCCCGACGGCTTCGAGCACGACGGCAGGATCTACGGGCTCGGCATCTCGAACATGAAAGGAGCGCTCGCCTGCTACGTGGAGGCGGTGCGGGCCCTGCAGGACTCCGGCGTTCGTCTGCGCGGCGACGTGATGCTCGCGGCCGTCTCGGGCGAGATCGAGAAGACGCAGTGGGGTGACGCACAGGGCGCCGAGTACCGCGGCTACGCAGCGGGGTCCCGCTATCTCGCCTCGCACGGCGGTGTCGCGGACATGTGCATCCTCGGCGAGCCGACCGAGGGGAAGATCGTCCTCGGCCACTTCGGCTCGCTATGGATGCGGCTCTCGACTCGAGGACACTTCGTGCATACGGCCTTCAGCGAGGGGACGCGGGGCGAGAACTCGATCCTCCGCATGCGCGAGGTGCTCGGTGCAGTGCTCGAGTGGATCCCGGAGTGGGAGGAGGCGATGAGCTACCGCGGCGCGAAGGGGCTCGTGAACGTGGGGGCGATCAACGGCGGCTTCGGCTGGCGCGTCTCCCGGACGCCGCACCGGACCGACCTCTTCCTCGACCTGCGCGTCCCGCCGACCCGGCCGATGGCCGAGGCGCGGCGCGAGGCGCTCGCGTTCGCGCGCGGGCTGCGGGAGCGGTTCCCGGACTACGGCGTCGAGGCGGAGATCTACGTGACGGCTCCCGGAGCCGAGATCGCGGAGGACCATCCGCTGCTCGCCGCGATCGACGAGAGCGCCGAGCAGGTCTTCGGACGCAGGCCCGAGCGGGACACCGTCCGCTGGTTCTCGGACGCCTCCGCGCTCACGCGCTACGGAATCGACACGGTGAACTACGGTACGTCGACCGGGCTGCCCGACCGCGAGCTCGGAGAGAATCTGGACATCGAGGGGCTGACGCAGATGGCAGAGGTGTACGCGCTCACGGCCGCCCGCGTGTGCGAGGTCGCGTGAGCGGGGCCGCCGCGCACGACCACTACGCGCTGCCGGACGGGCTGCCCGTCCCCGTCGACGACGGGGCCTGCGACGGGCTCGTCGGCGAGTGGATGCCCGCGCTCGTGCTCGAGTCCTCCCGGGGGCCGGTCGACCTCCGAGCGCTGGCCGAGGAGCGGCTGGTGCTCTACGTGTATCCACGCACCGGCCGGCCCGGACAGCCGTCCCTGGCCGGGTGGGACGAGATCCCCGGCGCGCGCGGGTGCACCCCGCAGTCGTGCGCGTTCCGGGATCACGCCGGCGAGCTGGCGGCGCTCGGCGCGAGCGTCGTCGGCCTGAGCGCCCAGTCGCTCGACGACCAGGTGGAGTTCGCCGAGCGGAACCGCCTGCCGTTTCCCGTCGCGAGCGACTCCGAGCTGCGGCTCGCGAGCGAGCTGCGCCTGCCGACGTTCGAGGTCGAGGGCTGGACGCTTTATCGCCGGCTCGCCCTCGTAGCCGAGCGGGGTCGGATCGCCAAGGTCTTCTACCCCGTCTTCCCGCCCGACCGGAACGCCCCCGACGTGGTGAGGTGGCTCGAGGAGCGTGCGCGTCCATGAAGCTCGTGACCTTCGACGCCGGGCTCGTCGGCCGGGTGGAGGGCGATCGGGTGGTGGAGCTCGACCTCCCCGACCTGCGAACGTACTTCGAGCGCGGCGAGGTACCCCGAGCGACGGGTGAGTCCTACGCGCTCTCGGAGGTGGCCCTGCGTGCGCCGATCGTGCCGAAGAAGTTCTTCCACACGGCGGGCAACTTCCGCGAGCACGAGGAGGAGTCGAAGCGCGTCAACTGGTCGCACGAGATCGCCCCGTGGATCGTCTTCTTCCAGAACGTGGACGCGATCATCGGGCCCGACGAGCCGATCGTCTACCCGGAGCACCTGACCGAGGAGCTCGACTACGAGCTCGAGCTGGCCGTCGTGATCGCGAAGGCCGGCAAGCACTTCGGCCCCGACGAGGCGAGCGAGTACATCGGCGGCTACGTGATCTTCAACGACATCACCGCGCGCGACATCCAGCGGCGCGAGATGCGCTCGGGGGTCTTCTCGTACTCGAAGGCGATCGACACGTTCTGTCCACTCGGTCCCTGGGTCGTGACGCCGGACGAGGTGCCCGACCCGCACGACCTGGCGATGGAGCTGCGCGTGAACGGCGAGACGCGGCAGACGTCGCATTCCGGGCGGATGAGCGTGACGATCCCGGAGATCATCGCTCACTACTCGGCGCTCGGCTACAGCGCGGGCGACGTGCTCTCCACCGGGACGGTCTCGGGCGTCGCGGGCTTCAGCGAGGATCCGCAGGCGCTGTACCTGAAGCCCGGCGACACGATCGAGTGCGAGATCGAGCGTCTCGGCGTGCTACGCAACCCGGTCGTCTCGTGGCGCGAGGCGCACGGCGAGCCGGCGCCGGAGCGCGTGCGCTGGTAGCGGTCGTGCGGCGGTCTCCGCCCGCCGGTGAACTGGGACGCCCGACCCCGCCCTACCACCGTCAGCGTAGAGGCGCCGAGCGCACGGATGGTGTACGAGAGTGCTTCGAAAGCGCGCCGCCTTGAGCTGGCCGCGGGACGACGCGAAGCTCGACCGCGTGCGCGCGCGGATGGCCGACGAGGAGCTCGACGCGCTGGTCGTGCGCGCGCCGGACAACGTGCTCTACCTCTCCAACTTCTGGTCGATGAAGGGCTACGACGCAGTCGTCTTCCCGACTGAGGGCGAGCCTGTCCTGATCGCGCTCGAGGCCTCTGCCGAAGACGCCGACCGGACGGCCTGGACGTCGGACGTCCGGCTCGTCGCGGGCTACCACGAGAGTGACCCGCGCCCGCCGACCGCACGAACCCTCGACCTCTGCTCGAGCGTCACGCGAGAAGGCGGCTACCGGCGGGTCGGCCTCGAGCTGTCGCTCGGGACCCAGGCCACGGATCGCATGGTGGGCGAGCCGACGACGTTCACGAAGGCCTGGTTCGACGCGTTCCCGGGCGCGGTCGACGCGACGCCGCTCCTCGCGGAGGCGCGCTCGCTGAAGACCGAGCAGGAGGTCGAGCGCATGCGCCTGGCGAACGAGCTCGCCGCGCTCGCCCTCGAGCACGTCGCCGAGCGCCTGCGACCGGGAATGAAGGAGAGCGAGGTCGGGGCGCTCTGGGAGGGCTTCGTCCACGGTGCCGGAACGGGCTTCCGCGGCCGGGTCGAGTACGCGCGCGGCTTTTCGCTGATCTGGTCGGGCCGCGGCATCCGTACGTTCACGGCCACGGGCGACCGGCCGGTGCAGGAGCGGGAGCCGACGCTCTTCGAGATCTGGGTGTGCGCGGACGGGTACTGGTGCGACCACACGAAGAACCTGTGCCCGGGCGAGCTCACGCCGGAGTACGACCGGCTGCTCGACCAGCTGCTCGAGGTGTACGCCGCCGGGGTCGCCCACTGCCGTCCCGGCGCGAGCCTCGCCGAGCTCGATCGTCTCCTGCGCGCAGGCATCGCGGAGGCCGGGTACCCCGGCCAGCCGTCGCACCCGGTCTGTCACGGCGTCGGGGCGCGGGCGCACGAGCCGCCCTACGCGCACCAGGCGGCAGACGGCACCGTCCAGGAGGGCATGGTGCTCGCGATCGAGCCGGGGATCTACTGGCCCGGCGGTGGAGGGCTCCGCCTCGAGGACAACTACTTGATCACGGCCGACGGGGCCGAGAAGCTGTGCCCGTGGCCGGACGACTTTCGATGAGCGAGGGAACTCGCATCTGGACGGGCGAGCTCAACGACCCCTACGGCTTCGAGGCCACGGTGGGCCTCTACGACACGACGCTCCGGGACGGCGAGCAGACCGTCGGGGTCGTGCTCGATCCCGAGCAGAAGCTCGAGATCGCGCTCGCCCTGGACGGCCTCGGCATCGACCGCATCGAGGCCGGCTTCCCGCGCGTCTCGGAGGACGACTGGAAGGCCGTGCGCCTCATCTCGAGTGCGGGCCTGCGGGCCGAGGTCTGGGGGTTCTCGCGCGCGGTTCGGGCCGACGTCGAGGCGCTGGTCGAACTCGATCTGGCGGCATCGGTGATCGAGTCGCCCATCTCGGACCTCAAGCTCGAGGCGCTCGGCGTCACGCGGGAGACGATGCTCGATCGGATCGAGCAGGCCGTCACGCTGGCGGTGCGGCAAGGCCTGACGGTCGCCTTCTTCGGCGTCGACTCGACGCGGGCCGACCCGGTCTTCTTCGAGCGCGTCTACACGGCGGCGGTGGGGGCGGGTGCGCAGGAGGTCGTGGTCGTCGACACGCTCGGGATCGCCTCGCCCGAGGCGGTGGCCGACCTCGTCGGACGGACCTGCGACCTCGTCGGCCCCGATGTCCCGGTGCACTTCCACGGCCACAACGACTTCGGCCTCGCA
>JBBSIG010000019.1:0-18757 GCA_038232215.1 Gaiellales bacterium
CACCCGGTCGCCGGTGGCGATGCGCTGCGTCGCGAGCGAGGTGCCGACGACCGCGGGGATCGCGAACTCGCGTGCCACGACGGCCGGGTGGGAGGCGACGCCGCCGGCGTCGGTCACGAGCCCGCCGATCTTCGTGAAGAGCACGACCCAGGCGGGATTCGTCATCTGGCACACGAGGATCTCGCCCTGCTGCACCTGGTCGAACTCGTCGGTGGACAAGACGAGGCGCGCAGTGCCCTCGACGATGCCGGAGGAGGCGGCAAGACCGGTGATCTCGTCGACCTTCGCGGGCGGAGGGCGGTGGAACTTCTCCGGGAAGCCCCAGAGCGAGAGGTAGGGGAAGGCGAGCGCCGCCTCGGTCGCGGTGCCGATCCACTCCGGCGGGCGGACGAGCGCCTGCCGCTCGCGCTCGTCCCGTCGGGTCGACGCGAGCGACCTCGCGTCGATCGCCTCGGGTGTCGCCATCAGCACCCGCAGCTCGTTGTAGTGCAGGTAGACCACGTCCTCCGGATCGTCGAGGAGCCCGTCCTGAGCAAGCCTGCGGCCGATGGCGATCGCCGCGAGCCGGAGGCGCGCATTCGTGCCCTGGTCGATGTAGAAGTGGTGGTCGGGCGTGAGCGGGTTCATCCCGAGCGAGAGGTCGAGCGCCTGCCGGAGACGGTCTCGATCCGATCCGGCCGGGACGTCCGCCATCAGCTCGGCGACGGCCGCCTCGAGATCGGCCCTCACGGCGGCGATGGCTGCCGGGTAGTCGTAGTCGGTGGCGAGGTAGCCGCGAACCGCCTCGACGATCGGGCCGGGGTTCTCGCGCCACGTCGCGAACGAGAGCTCGTGCGACCAGATCGACTTGTAGCCGAACTCCTGCCCGTGGGGCTCGAGGCGCTCGAGCAGGAAGCGCCGACCCTGGTCGCTGCCCTCGAGGGTGCGGATCGTGTCGGCCGCGGTGGCCCCGTCGAAGGCGGCGCGCAACTCCGGATCCGCCTTGATCTCCTCCTTCATCTTCCAGAGCGCCTCGATCGAGTCCCAGTTCCGGTCCTCGACGGAGCTCTGCAGGCGGCCCACGAGCCCGGGGTCGACGTCGCCCTTGACCTCGCCGATCACCGAGTTGAGCGCCATCGTCGCCGAGAACTGGGCGAAGTTGAGCATCCAATGGATCTTCCAGTGGCGGTCGTGGATGTCGATTGTGTCCTCGAGCAGCACCGCGAGCTCGACGAGGGACGCCCGCTCGGTGTCGAAGCCGTCGAGGAGGGCGAAGTTGCGCTCGATCTCGGGGCGCAGCCGGTCGCGCCACCAGGCGAGGAAGCTCGCCGCGTAGTGCGGCAGGACAAAACCGAGGTAGCCACCCATGAGACCGGCGTAAGCCGGGTCGTGGGGCACGCGGGGCGCGTACCGCGCCTCGTACTCGTTCGCCTCGGGCCGGACCGAGGGGTCGGCGGGAACGGCGGCGGTGTAGAGGTAGCCGTTGACGTTCTTCGCCACCCAGTCGGCGGCGAACGGCGTGCCGAAGCGACGGAACATGTGGTCGCAGGTCAACCACCAGCCGCCCAGGTCGAAGTAGAGAGGGGAGAGCGGGTTCGGGCAGTGCAGGTCGTCGCGCACCCAGAAGAGCTCAGACTCCCCTTCGGCCCACTGCACCGGGAAGTCGTCGTCTCCCAGAAACTGGCCCAGCACCGGTGACTCCGTCGCAGCCATCTCACGCCTCCTCGAGTGCGAGTCCGCGGCGGATCATCGATGATCGATTAGGGTCGTGTCAACTGTCCCCGGGCGAGCGAGAGGAAGGGAGCTGACAGATGGACGAGTTGAGGCGGTTCAGGCTGGACGGTCGCGTCGCGATCGTGGCGGGCGGCTCGGGCGGCATCGGCGTACGCACCTGCGCCGCGCTCGCGGGCGCGGGCGCACGGGTTGCGGTGATCGGTCGGTCGGCCGACAGGCTGACCGAGGCGCAGCACGCTGTCGAGGGCGCCGGCTCACAGGCCCTCGTGATCGCAGGCGACATGAGCTCCAAGGCAGACGCCGACGCCGCCGTCGGCGAGACCGTCGAGCGCTTCGGCCGCCTCGACGTGCTCGTCAACGCGATCGGCGGCGGCGCCGGAGCCGAGCTCCATGCAGCCGAGGAGTACCCCGAGGCGGCGTGGGACTGGATTATGGACCTCAACCTGAAGACGACGCTCCTGCCCTCGCAGGCGGCGGTGAGGGCGATGGTGGCCGGTGGCAGGGGCGGCCGGATCCTGAACCTCTCCTCGGTGCGCGGGCAGCTCGGGCTCGACGCCGGCTACTCCGCCTACGTCGCGGCCAAGGGGGCGATCAACGCGCTCACCCGGCAGCACGCGACCGAGTGGGCGAAGCACGGGATCACCGTCAACGCCGTCTCACCGACGTTCGTCCGCACCCCCCAGGTCGAGAGCATGCTGGCTGATCAGGCGTTCTACGACCGGCTCGTGGCCCGGATTCCGCTGCGGCGGATCGCGGAGACCGACGACCTCGTCGGCGCGATCCTCTTCTTCTGCTCGGACGCGTCGTCGTTCGTGACCGGCCAGGTGCTGACCCTCGACGGCGGGCTGACCGCGACGCAGTGACCGGCTGGACGCCTGCGCGCGCCCGGCGGCTCGACGAGCTGGCGGGGCCGGACGGCGTCGTCGTCGGAGCGGCCGTTCGAGCGCGGCGCCCGGGCTTGATCCGACTTGGCACGACCGCTCCGCGCGGCGCGGCATTTATCGATCGAGCGCCTAGGCCGGAGAGGGGCGCCGGCCCTGCATCAGCGCGTCCACCTCGGCCGCGGTCGGCATGTCGTCCGCACACCCGAGGCGCGAGGCGACCAGGGCGCCGGCTGCGTTCGCGAACCGCAGCGTGCGGTCGAGCGACCACCCTCCGAGGAGGGCGTGGCCGAGGGCGCCGCCGAAGGCGTCTCCGGCGCCCAGCCCGTTCACGACGTCGACCGGGATCGGAGGCACGGTGATCTCCTGATCGGCGGTGGCGCCGAGCACGCCGTCGGGGCCGAGCTTGACGATCGCCAGCTCGGCCCCGAGGTCGAGCAGCGCCCTGGCGGTGTCCGAAGCCGACAGGTCGCCGACGAGGGGGATCGCCTCCGTGCGGCCCCCGACAACGACGGTCGAGCGCGGGTCGGCTGACGGTAGAAGAGGATCGGGAAATTGTCGGGTGGGAAGATCTCGCAGAACACGACCGGCGTGCGCAGCGTCGGATGGGTGCCGACACGCGACGGGTCGACGCCGAACTGCTCCAGCGCCTGGCGCACGTACGGCCCGAAGGGGTCGTCGCCCACCTTCGTGATCACGCCGCTCCTGCGTCCCAGCCGAGCGGCGGCGACGGCGACGTTGGTCGCGCTCCCGCCCAGCATCTTGCGGAACGTCCGCACCTGCGCGAGCGGGACGCCGATCTGCTCCGGGTAGAGATCCACGCCCACGCGGCCCATGGTGAGCAGCTCGGGGGTCGGTCCGCTGGAGGCGCCGTCCATCACGCCGGGACGATAGGCGAGTTCCGTCATTGTGCCTCGTGCCAGCAGCACCGCCCGCCGGAGCGTCGTACGATCGCCGTGTGAGCGACCCGATCACAGCGGTTCGGGCAGTCACGACGCAGCTGGAGCTGCCGCGGCCGCTGACGCTCGGAACGATGCACATCGCACACCGTTCGTACGCGGTCGTGACGGTCACGACCGAGTCGGGTCTCCAGGGCAAGGCCTTCGCGCTCTCCCGCGATGCACCCGTCGCGGCGGTGGTCGAGAGTCAGCTCGCGCCCGTGCTGGTGGGCCGCGACAGCGATCTGATAGCTGCACGCTTCGACGAGTGCTTCCGGGCGACGGTCGCCTCCGGTCGAGTGGGAGTCGTGATGCGGGCCCTGAGCCTCGTCGACATCGCCCTCTGGGACGTCAAGGCTCAGCGCGCGGAACTCCCGCTCTGGCGGCTGCTGGGCGGCTACGCCCCCGAGGTGCCGACCATGATGGTCGGCGGGTATCCCACCGGAGGATCGCCCGAGGAGCTCGTGGCACGGGTCTGCGAGTACGGCGCGCGCGGCTGGAAGCTGCTCAAGGTCGCCCGCACCGCCGACCGGGATGCGATGAGACGCCTCCTCATCGGTTCGCTGGAGGGGCTGCCGGCAGGGTGCGAGCTCGTCGTGGACGCCGCGTGGGTGTGGCGCAGACCGTCTGACGTGGTCGCGGAGGTGCGGGCCTGGGGGAACCCGCCGCTCGCCTGGCTCGAGGATCCGCTGCCGACAGAGGACGTGGCGGGATACGCGCGGCTCGCGGCGACGCTGCCGGCACCCGTCGGGGCCGGAGACGAGATCACCGATCCGCACCTGATGCGCGCGCACCTCGCAGAGGGCTCCCTCGCCGTGCTGCGACTGGACGCAACGACGGTGGGGGGCATCAGCGGCTCGTTGCGCCTGCTGCACGCCGCGGCCGCAGCCGGCGTGCCGGTGTCGTGCCACGTCTATCCCGAGCTGCACGTGCACCTTGCCGCGTACGCTGCGGACGGCACCAGCATCGAGACCTTCGACCGGGAGGACAATCCGTTCGACCCGGCTGAGCGCCTCTACTCCGGGGGGCCCGTCTTCCGGCCCGGGATCGCGCTCGCGCCGGACGCACCGGGGCTCGGGATCGAGCTCGATCGTGAGTTGGTCGAGCACTACCGGGTCGACCGCGGGGCCCCGGAGGACGATCCGTCGCCCACGACTCGGGGTAGTGAACCGGCGCGCCGACCAGAGCCAGGTCGAGCAGCGTGAGGTGCCAGCGGCCGAGGTTCGCGGACACGACCCGATTGAGGTCGTCAGTGACTCGGCAACCCAGAGCCAGCGTCCGTCCGGTGTGACGGCGCAGCCGTTCGGGGACCGGTCGGGTGCCCGAGAGAAGACCTCGCCGCGACCGTCGGCGGCGACCCGCACAATCTGTCCGCCATGCTCGCCCCAGGGGTCGGAGTCCGTGAAGAAGAGCGTGCCGTCGGGCCCGAACGCAGTCGAGCCCGCTCACGAGCCGGCGGGCTCGGCCCGGACCGGCAGATGCAGCAGCGGGTCCGTCAGCGCGCCGCCTCCCGGACCGGTGACCTCTCCGCAGCGCTCGAGGTGCGGATCAGGCCGGAAGGCGAGCAGCCCCCTGCCGTTGCGTCGAGCGGCGCTGCCGCCTTAGGATCGGCCGCGGGCGATCACACTCGAGGAGGGAGCACATGTTCACCGCAACGAAAGACCTGATGCTGCCGGCGACGGTGACGGGCTCGTGGCCACGTCCCCGCTGGTACACGATGAACATGTGGGGGCGGCCGCTCGACACCGCCATGATGGACCCGTGGTACCGGGAGCAGTTCACCGACGCCGTCGCGGTGGTCGTCTCGGACCAGGAGCGCGCGGGGCTCGACATCCTCACGAACGGCGACTACTTCCTCGACGAGGACGTCGCGGGCCGTTCGTGGCACCACTACCCGCTGCAGCGCTGGAAGGGCTTCAAGCACGAGGAGCTCCAGACGGAGAAGACGCGCTCGCCGCTCCTGTCGTACCCGCCCGGGACGATGCTCAACGACATCTACAAGACCTGGCGTTGGCCGAAGGTCGTCGACAAGGTCGAGCACGATCCCGAGAACCCGCTCGAGTACGCGAAGATCTACCGCATCGCCCAGGCACGCGCCGCCTCGGGCAGGCCCGTCAAGTTCGGCTCCTGCTCCGCCCAGGTGCTCGCCTTCTTCCTCGACAGCCACACGGACAAGTACGACCTCGACGACAAGAAGCAGCTCACCTGGGACATGGCGGAGGCCATGAACGTCGAGCTTCGCCAGCTCGCCGCGGCGGGGTGCAAGGTGATCCAGATCGAGGAGCCGACGCTCCATTTCATCTCCTGCTACTACCCCGAGGAGACCGAGCTGATCGACTTCCTGGTCGACTGCTTCAACCGTGAGATCGAAGGGCTCGACGACGTCGAGGTCTGGATCCACACCTGCTGGGGCAATCCGAACATGCAGAAGGTCTTCTCGGACGAGTCGTATGCGAACTCGGTCGAGATCTACCTCGAGCGCGTGAAGGGCGACGTCTGGACGATCGAGGCGCGCGAGAACGACGGCAAGGAGCTGAACCTCTTCGAGCCGTACAAGAACTCGATGAAGAAGAAGGTGGCCGTGGGCGTGGTCAGCCACCGCACGCTGCAGGCCGACACGCCGCAGGTGGTCGCGGATCAGATCCGCAACGCTCTCCAGTACATCGAGCCGGAGAACCTCGTGCTCTCGACCGACTGCGGCTTCGGCAGGCAGGGCTTCAACCGGATGGTGGCCTTCTACAAGGCGGCCGCGATCCCGCAGGCGCGCAACATCGTGCTCGAGGAGCTCGGCCTCGAGCCGCGCCACGTTCCGGCCGCCGACCCAGGGCTGCAGATGGACATGCTCCCGGACGACGAGCCGCTGACGCACGGCATGGAGGCTCTGATCGGATCATCGTCACGCCGATGATCGCCGGCCGGCCGGCGGACGCCTTGCAGAGAACCGTCGGCCGGACGCCGCTCGGACGTGTGGGCGCTCCGGATGAGGTCCAACGGTCGTCGTCATGCTGGCAGCCGCGGGCGCGAGCTTCGTTCACGGCACTCAGATCGAGGTCAACGGCGGTCTGGTGATGGCATAACAGCGAACGAAGGAGGAGCTATGAGCAGGAGCGCAAAGGTGTGCCGAGGTAGCTGGTGCATGGCCTTCGGGTTCGATCCGCCGGCGACGCTGGAGCAGGTGATCCAGGTGCTGTCCGCCTTCGGCTACGACGGTGTCGAGCTGGGCGGCTTCTTCGACCACGCGACGGTGGAGCGATTCCCCGACAAGGAGAGCCGCAAGGAGCTTCGCGATCGGCTCGACTCGCTGGGATTGGAGGTCGCCGGCATCGCGCCCGGCCCGTACGGCGACCTCTTTCGCCTGCCGTGGGCGACCGGCTCGTCGGAGGTCTACGACGAGTACCTCCGCTACTTCGAGAGCTACCTGCAGCTGGCGGCGGACCTCGAGATCCCCGGGATGCGCGTGGATCCGGGGGCCGCGGGGCCGCTTCCCTACGATGCCGACTACGACGAGGTCTGGGACCGCGTCGTCAGGACGTTCCGGCACCATGCCGAGAAGGGCGCGGAGGTCGGCTGCACGATGCTCTGGGAGCTGGAGTCGCTGCAGCCGTTCAACAAGCCGTCCGAGACGGTGAAGATGCTCGAGGACGTCGGCCACCCGAACTTCAAGCTGATGTACGACACGGGCCACTTCCAGGCCTGCAGCGTGATCGGGCACAACCACGTGCAGCCGGCCGAGACGCTTCCGAGCCAGATCGACTTCATCAAGATGCTGCCTGCCGGCTCGATCGGGCACATGCACGTGTGCGACACCGACATGAACACTCACCTGAACATGTTCGGGACGAAGTGCAACTTCGGCGAGGGGATCATCGACTTCGAGGAGTTGATGCCCGTGCTCGCCCAGGCGTACGAGGGCGAGTGGTGGGCGGTCGACTCGATCCCGATGGGGTCGAAGGCCTGGCAGGACACCTGGGACGGTCTCCCCGTCCTCAACGACCTGCTCGACCGGCACGTCCGTGAGTCGGCAGCCGTGCCAGAGGCAGCGGGCGCACGATGAAGGCAGCCGTGTTCTACGAGCCGGAGAACCTCCAGGTGGAGAACGTGCCCGATCCGGAGGCGGGCCCGGACGAGGTCGTCGTCAGGGTGCTCGCGTGCGGCTTCTGCGGCTCGGACGTCGAGTACTACTTCGGCAAGAGCCCGCTGGGGACGCCTGACGGGAAGGGCCCGCTCGTACTCGGCCACGAGTTGTGCGGCGAGGTCGTGCAGGCCGGCAAGCTGGCGGGATCCTTTGGGCTCGAGGAAGGCGATCGAGTGGCCGTCAACCCGATCCAGAGCTGCAACGCCTGCGACGCCTGTCGATCGGGCAAGCCCATGTTCTGTGCCAACCTGTCGGTGCTGGGGGTGACGACGAACGGCGGCTTCGCCGAGTACGCGAAGACCAAGATCGGGCATGCGTACAAGCTGCCCGACTCACTCACGGACGAGCAGGGCGCCTTCGTGGAGATGCTGTCCTCGGCGGTCAACTCCGTGCAGAAGGCAGCGATCGAGCCGGAGAACTTCGCCGTCGTCTACGGGCCCGGGCCGGTGGGGCTCTCGATGGTGCAGCTGCTGAAGAACGAGGGCGCGCGCGTCGCGATCGTCGGCACCCGCGACTACCGCCTCGAGCTGGCGCTCGAGATCGGCGCCGACCTCGCCTGGAATTCGCGCGACGAATCGTCGGCGTTCTTCGTTCCCGACGTCGCGGAGGCGATCAAGGAGGCCAACGGCGGGCAGCTCGCCGACCGCGTCCTCGTGGCGACCGCCTCGCTCGAGGCGAACCAGCAGGCGATCGAGATCTCCGGCAACGGCTCGACGGTCGTACTGATGGGGCTTGCCGGCCCGGACGACGCCATCTCGGTGCCGCTGCTCTCGAACCTCTACCAGGACAAGACGATCCGCTTCTCGCTGCTCTACCCGCTGCAGTGGCCGAGAACGATTCAGATCCTGCGCGACAACAAGATCGCCACCGACAGGATCATCACCCACTCGGCCTCGCTCGGCGAGATCGACGACGCGATCGCACGGGTGCTGAACCGAGACGACGAGGTTCTCAAGACCCTGATCAAGCCGTCCGCGGCCTTGACGCCATGAGCGCCCGCCCGCGCTTCTCCGTCTCGGAGATCACGACGTTCCGCCAGACGTTCGAGGAGGATCTCGTGAACTACCCCAAGGCCGGAGCAGAGGGCATCGGCGTCTGGGAGTTCAAGCTGCCCGAGGGGAAGGACGAGGAGTCGGTCGCGAAGCTGCGCCACAGCGGGCTCCAGCCGACGACGTTCATCCCTGGAACGCTCTCCGTCTTCCCGGTGCCGTTCCCGGGCCCGACCGACCCGGAGGAGCGGACGCAGGGGCTCTGCGCCGCGATCGAGCGCTTCGCGGCGTTCGAGCCCGCGGTGGTTCTGTGTCTCACGGGTCACCCGGGCGACCTGCCGGCGGTCGAGGCCCGCAGGACGCTCGTCGACGGCCTGCGCCGCGCCGCGAAGGTGGCTGGGGAGCACGGAATCGCCCTAGGCCTCGAGCCGCTGCACGGACGGGTGTACGGCCACTGGTCGACGATCAGCACGATCCCCGAGACGATCGACCTGATCGACGAGGTGGGCGAGCCGAACGTCGTCGTGCTGTTCGACGTCTACCACCTGTGGGACACGGACGACGTGCTCGGGCACATCCGCCGGCACGCGGGGAGGTTCGCGCCGGCCGTGCACATCTGCGACTGGCGCGACCCGACGCGGAACGATTTCGACCGCGCTCTCCCCGGCGAGGGGATCATCGACCTCCCGGCCATCTTCGGAGCTCTCGAGGAGGGAGGCTTCGACGGCTGGTTCGACCTCGAGATCTTCTCTGACGACGGCTCCTTCACCGATCAGGACTTCGAGGACTCGCTCTGGAAGCAGGATCCCGTCGACGTCGTCCAGCGCGGAAGGCAGGGCTTCCTCTCGGCCTGGGAGACGCGGCGGAGCTCCGCTGCATGAGGCTCGAAGGCAAGGTCGCCCTCGTCACGGGAGCGGCGCACGAGCGCGGCATCGGCCGCGGCATCGCGCTCGAGCTTGCGCAGGAGGGATGCCACGTCGCCGTCAACGATGTCGCATACGACGACATGGGCAAGGAGCTCGCGGGGCAGATCCGGAGCCTGGGCAGGCGCGCGGGCTTCTTCCCGGCCGACGTCTCCGACCGCGACGAGGTCGACGCGCTGGTCGAGCAGGTGGAGACGGAGCTCGGCCCGCTCGACGTCGTCGCCTCGAACGCAGGCGTGGCCGACTGGCAGCCGTTCGCGGCAATCACCGACGAGAGCTTCGATCGCATCGTCGGCGTCAACCTGACCGGGGCGTTCAACGTCGGGCAGGCGGCTGCGCGAAGGATGGTTGCGCGGGGCGGCGGCGGCCGCATCGTGTTCACCACGTCGGTTCACGTGCAGATGCCGTTCCCGACCATGGCCGTGTACGGTGCGACGAAGCAGGGGTTGAGGGCGCTCTGCGAGGCGATGGCGATCGAGCTCGCGCCCCACGGGATCACCGTCAACCACGTGGGCCCGGGCTGGGTTCTGTCTGCTCTGAACGACCCCTCGCCGGCCGTTCAGAACGAGCAGGAGCTGCGTACGTCGCTCGGGCAGATCCCCGTGGAGGGTCGCCCGGCCGACCCGCGCGAGATCGGTCGTGGCGTCGTCTACTTCGCCTCGTCCGACGGCGACTACGTCACGGGCACCTACCTCCGAATCGACGGAGGCTTCGTCGTGGGCAAGTTCGCATGACCGACACCTTCGTCGCGGGGCCGGTGCAAGCGGAGCGGGGGCCGTTCCTCGAGCTGTCGCTCGAGGCCTGGCAGCGCATGCTCGAGGACGTGCGAGCCGCGTGCCTGGGCGGCCGCGACTACGCCCGGGTGCGAGAGGGACCCGGGCGGATCGTCTTCGTCTCGGCCGCCGCCGCAGTCCGTCCCATCGCCGGAGCAACCCTCGAAGGAGTCGCGGGGGCGTTTCTGACGACGATCGCGCAGGTCGCGGCGGTGGAGCTTGCGGACAGAGGGATCACGGCGAACGTGATCGTGCCCGCGCTCGAGCCCGACGAGTCGGCCGTCTCCGCCGTGACCGAGTTCCTGCTCTCCGAAGCCGCGCAGGGCGTGTCCGGGGCGGTGATCGCCGCCGACGGCGGCTTCTCGATCACGAAGGAGGGAACGGCGAGCCCGCTTCTCGACGCCGAGTCGTGAAGCTCGCGTGCGCCGACGACACCTTCCGGCTGCTGCGGCCGCACCGGGCCGCACTCGAGCTCGTGGCTGCCCTCGGGGTCGAAGGCGTCGATCTCTTCCTGGCCGGCAACCGGTCGATCATCCGTCCCGAGGAGATCCGCGACGACGTCGCCGGGGCGGCCGCTCGCATCGGCCGCGACGTGGGGGAGGCGGGCCTCCGCGTGAGCGACCTCTTCGTGATCCCGTGGACGGACCTCGAGACCTTCGCGCCGAACAACCCTGACCCGGACGGGCGACGGGCGGCCCGATCGCTGTTCGAGGACATGCTCGAGCTGGCCGTGCGGCTCCGCGCACCCGGTATGACGATCCTGCCCGGCATCCAGTGGCCGGCCGAGAGCTGGGACGACTCGATGGAGCGCGCCTCCGAGGAGCTCGCCTGGCGCGCGGAGCGAGCGAGACTCGAGGGGCTGCGGTTCTCGATCGAGCCGCACGTGGGCTCGATCGTCCCGACACCGGCGCTCGCGAGCACGCTCGCCGAGCGGACACCCGGCCTCGTGATCACGCTCGACTACAGCCACTTCGTGAGGCAGGGGCTCGCCGAGACGGAGGGGGACGCCCTGATACCGCTGACGCGGCACGTGCACCTTCGCGGGGCTACGCCGGCGCGAGTACAGGCCCCACTCCACGAGAGCACGCTCGACTTCGAGCGAATCCTCGACGTCCTGAGGAACGGCGGCTACGACGGCTATCTGACGCTCGAGTATGTCTGGCTCGAGTGGGAGCGCTGCAACGAGTGTGACAACCTCTCGGAGACGATCCTCCTGCGGGACCGGCTCACCGCTGCCCTCTCCCGGGCTGCGGGGGCCTCGCCGAACGCGGGCTGAATCGCTACGCGACGTAGGGCCGCAGCGTCCGGTAGGCGATCTCGAAGCCGCGCTTCACGAGCTCCTCGTCGCCCTCGAAGCAGCGATCCTCGTGCTCCACGCTCAGCACGAAGTCGTACCCGACGGCGTAGAGGGCGGCGATCACACGGTTCCAGCGAACCTCGCCGAGATCGGGAAGCCGCGGCACCTGCCAGCCGATCCCGGTGCTCATCACGCCGTGCTCGTAGAGTCCCTTCCGGTTGATCTCCATGTCCTTCGCGTGCACGTGGAAGATCCGCTCGCCGAAGTCGTAGATCGCACGCTCGTAGTCGATGAACTGCCAGACGAGGTGCGACGGGTCGAAGTTGAGCCCGAAGTTCGGTTGCGGAACGAGCTCGAAGAGCCGCCGCCAGATCGCCGGGGAGTAGGCGAGGTTCGTGCCACCGGGCCACTCGTCGTAGCTGAAGAGCATGGGGCAGTTCTCGATCGCGACCCTGACCCCGTGGCGGGCCGCGTAGTCGACGAGCGGCGGCCATACCTCGGCGGCGAGCGCCAGGTTGTCGGGCTCGCTGCGGCGCTGGTCGCGACCGACGAACGTCCCCACGACGTCGACTCCCAGCTTGGGGGCGGCGGCGATCACCTTGCGCAGGTGGTCGTTCGCCTCCTCGCGGCGGGCGGGGTCCGGGTCGAGGTTGTTCGGGTAGTACGCGAGCGCCGAGATGGTCAGCCCATGGCGCGCCAGCAGCTCGACCACCGCCCGGCCGCCGGCCTCGTCCAGGGTCTCGACGTCCACGTGGCTGACGCCCGCGTACCGCCGCTCGGCGTCCGAGCCTGCGGGCCAGCAGGCAACCTCGAGCGTCTCGAAGCCGCTCGCCGAAGCCCAGCGTGCGATCTCCTCGAGCCCGAGGCGCGGAAACGCGGCCGTCAGCAAGCCGAGCTTCATGCGAGGTGCGTCCTTCGCCTCTCCTGCAGCGGCCGAGCTCAGCGAGCGGTCGGCCGCAGGGCGAACACGTCGGCTCCGGCTGCGGACAGCACGGCGTCGCCTGCATCTGTGAACAGGTGCAGCCGCGAGAGATCGAGCGACACCCGCACCTCGTCGTCCTGCGCCACCTTCACCGTCGGAGGCGCTAAAGCCTTCACGATGCGGTTGCCGAGCTGCAGGTCGACGACGGTCTCGCCGCCGAGCGGCTCCGACACGTACACGGTCGCCGGAAGTGCGTCGGATCCGGCCGCGCCAACCCGAACGTCCTCGGGACGTATCCCGAGCAGGCACGGCATACCGTCGGAGAGGGGGCTGCGCAGTACCGCGTCGTGCGCGGACACCGCCACGTCGAAGAGCGGGTGCTGCACGCGCAGGGCTCCGTCGGACGCGGCGACGGTGCACGGGATGAAGTTCATGGGCGGGCTGCCGACGACCGTGGCGACGAAGCGGTTGACGGGCTGGTGGTAGATGCCCTCCGGGAGATCGATCTGCTGGATCACTCCCTCACGCAGGATCGCGATCCGGTCGGCCATGCTCATCGCCTCCACCTGATCGTGCGTCACGTACACGAGCGTGCGTCCGAGGTCACGCTGCAGCCGCTTCAGCTCCGTGCGCATCTCGAGCCGCAGCAGCGCGTCGAGCGCCGAGATGGGCTCGTCGAACAGGTAGGCCCTCGGCTCGCGCACCATCGCTCGACCGAGCGCGACGCGCTGGCGCTCGCCGCCCGAGAGCTTCCCCGGCTTGCGCTCGAGCAGGTGGTCGATGTGCAGCATCTCGGCGGTTGCCTGCACGCGTCGCTTGATCTCGGACTTCGCCACCTTCTGCTGCACGAGCGGAAAGGCGAGGTTCCCGTACACGCTCTTGTCCGGGTAGAGCGCGAGGTTCTGGAAGACGATCGAGATGTCGCGGTCTCCCGGCCACATGTCCGTGACCCGCTCGTCGTCGAGATAGACGTCGCCCTCGTCCGGCGTCTCGAGACCGACGATGGTGCGCAGCGTCGTCGTCTTGCCTGCGCCGGGCGGCCCGAGAATGGCGAAGAACTCGCCGTCCTCGACCTGGAACGAGACCTCGTCCAGCGCGGTTACCGAACCGAAACGCTTCGTGACGCCTTCCAGCCGGACGCCCGCCATCAGCGCAGAACGAGCCCGGTCTCGTCGTCGATCACGTGCACGGCCTCGGCGTCGAAGTCCAGGCCGACGTCGTCGCCGATACGAGGTCGCGAGCCCGGAGCGCCGACGGCGCGAACATCCTGGCCGTCGAACGAGAGATGGATGATGTCCTTGGCGCCGAGCGGCTCGACGAGCGACACCTTGGCGCGAATCGTGGCGTCCGACGAGTCGGGTGCCACGAGCCGGATCCGCTCGGGCCGGATCCCGAGCGTGAGGCCTCCGTCCCGTCCGGGCGAGGCCTCGATCGCGGCCCTGCGATCCGAGACGTCGATGGCGCGCGCGTCGGCGCCGACGGGCACGACCTGCGACCGGCCCTCACGGGTCTCGTAGCGGCCGGGCAGCAGGTTGATCAGCACGGAGCCGACGAAGTTCGCGACGAAGCGGTTCGCCGGACGGTTGTAGATCTCGTCGGGCGTGCCGTACTGCTGCAGCCGCCCCAGGTTCATCACGGCGATCTTGTCCGCCATGCTCATCGCCTCCACCTGGTCGTGCGTCACGTACACCATCGTCTGCCCGACGTCGTGCTGGATCCTCTTCAGCTCGGCACGCATGTAGGCGCGGAAAGCAGCGTCGAGATTCGAGAACGGCTCGTCGAGGAGGAAGATGGCCGGCTCGACGATCATGCTGCGGCCGAGTGCCACCTTCTGCATGTCGTTCACGCTCAGCCGGCCCGCCTTGCGCTCCAGGGCAGCCCCGAGGCGGACGGTGTCCGCAACCTTCTTCACCTGCTCGTCCAGCTGCTCCTTCGTAGGGCCCTTCTTGCGTACGCGCAGCCCGAACGCGAGATTGTCGTACACCGTCATGTGCGCGAAGATGGCGTAGTTCTGGAAGACGAAGCCGACGTTGCGCTGGCCCGGCTCGAGGTGGCTCACGGGCTGCCCGTCGAAGTAGATCTCACCGCCGGTGGGCTGCTCGAGGCCCGAGATCATGTTCATCGTCGTCGTCTTGCCGCAGCCGGACGGCCCGAGGAGCGCGACGAAGGAGCCGTGGGGGATCTCGAGCGCCAGATCTCCGACGGCGAGCAGGTCGCCGAAGCGCTTGCTCAGGTCTTCGAGGACGATCTGAGCCACCGTTCGGCCTAGCGCTTAATCGCGCCGAAGGTGAGGCCGCGCACGAGGTAGCGCTGGATCAGGATCCCGAAGATGGCCGGCGGCAGGATCAGCACCATGGCCAGCGCGGCCTGGTTGCCGTACTCCTGTCCGGAGGCGCCACCCTGAAGGGACTGCAGGTAGACGGGCGCCGTCTTCGCCCGGTCCTGCGACATCACGAGCGCGATCAGGAAGTCCGACCAGTTGAGGATGAAGACGAACAGCGCCGTCGCGGCCAGGCCACCTTTGACCTGAGGGAGCACGGCCTTGAAGAAGGCGCCCCACTGGGTGCAGCCGTCGACGATCGCCGCCTCGGAGATCTCCCGCGGCACCTCCTGGAAAAAGCTCCGCATCAGCCAGACGACGAAGGGAAAGGTGACGGCGCCGTAGAGGAGGATGAGGCCGAGGAGACTGTCCCAGAGCCCGATGTAGACCCACATGAAGAGCAGGGGGATGATGATCGCGATGGGCGGGAACATCCGCAGCTGGAGGATCTGGAAGGGCAGCATGCGCCCGCCGGCCCGGAACCGCGCGATTCCGTAGGCGGCGAAGATTCCGATCACGAGCGCGACCAGTGTGCCGCCGGTGGCCGCGATGATGCTGTTCTTCAGGAACGGCAAGCCGGATCGCCCGGTGTTCGCGAGGATGTCGCCGAGTGCGTCGCCGCCCCCGATCTGGATGCCGAAGATCGACCGGTAGTTGTCGAGCGTCCATTCGTGCGGCACCCAGAAGACCTTCCCGGGTGGATTCCACTCTGGGAGCGGCTTGAAGGACATCGTGACGGTCCAGTAGATGGGGAACGCGAAGACCGCCGCGATCACCGTGATCGCGATCCAGCGGCCGGCGCGCTTGAGCTGCGCGGCCGGCGCCCTGGACGCCGGGCGAGCGACCGCGGGACTGCGTCGACCTGCTTCCACGGCCGCCATCAGATCCTCGCCTCCGCCTCGATCGCCTGCTCGATCGACGCCACGCTCGCCTCCGCCGGAACCTCGGCACCCACGAGCTCCTCGAGCGTTTCCTCCTGCGCCTGCTCGATCGGCCGGATCGCACGCAGCGCGACCAGGCTGACGAAGATCAGGACGAGGATCGCGACCGAGCTGGCGAATCCCCAACGCCCGTCGATGATCACGCGCTTGTAGAGATAGACCGAGATGTTCGTCGTGGAGTCGCCCGGCCCCCCCTGGGTCAGGAGGTAGTCGGCGTCGAAGAGCTTGAAGACCTCGATCCCGCGGATGACGAGCGCGATCAGGATCACCGGCTTCAGCATCGGCAGGACGAGGTAGCGCATCTGGTGGAAGAAGCTCGCGCCGAGGATGCGCGCCGCGTTCATCTGGTCCTCGGGCAGGGCGACGAGGCCCGAGAGGAGGATCAAGAACATCAGCGGTGTCCACTGCCAGACGTCGACGGCCATCACGGACCAGATGGCGAGCGAGGGATCGTCGAGCCAGTGGATCTGGATCTGACCCGGAAGGATGGCCGACAGGCCCTCGTTGATGGGGCCGTCCACCTGGAACAGCATGAAGAAGATGAAGCCCGAGACGGCGGGCACCACCATCATCGGGAGCAGGAAGAAGACGGTCACGAGGCTGCGGCCGCGGAAGTTCTTCAGCAGCAGCAGCGCGAGCGCGAAGCCGAACAGGAACTCGACGGCGGTGCAGACGACGGTGATGAGGATGGTGCGCCACATCGCCCACCAGAAGACCCCGGAGGTCAGCGCCTCCCAGTAGCCATCGAACCAGTGCCAGAACTTGTACGCGTGCCAGACGTCCTGGCCGCTCGTCGGGTTCCACTCGGTGAAGCCGATGTAGATCGCGACGGCGGCCGGGAAGAGAACGATGAAGGCCAGCAGCAGCTGGCCGGGTGTGACGAGCGCGGCGGCAACCGGCCCGTCGCTGCGACCGCTCAGGTCCGGCAGGCGCCGTTTCGGCGCCTGCCGGACCTCGATACCCGTCGGTGTTGCGTCCACTGACCCCGTGCCCGACCGGCTAGCGGATCTTGGTCGAGACGGGCTTGATCTGCAGCTGCTTTCCGGGCTGGTCGGTCACGGTCGGGAAGGCCTTCTTCAAGGTCTTCCAGGCGGCGGCCTGATTCGCTTGGCCGAGACGATGGGTGGTCTTGTCCCAGGCGTCGCTGAGTTGCTTGGCTGCCTTCTCCGGGCTGACCTGCTTCGTCAGCACCTTCTGCATCAGATCCGACACCGCCTGCCTGTACTCGGAGCCGCCGCGGATCGTGATCGGAGGCGCCGAGCGCGGGACGATGTCCTCGAACGCTCCGAGCGGCTGGGCGCCGTAGCTGCGTGCGACGTACGGATCGTCGAAGGAGTACTTGTGGTGCGGATCCTGGTAGCCGTTCGGGTTGAAGGTGAGCCACGTGTAGACGCGGGCTCCTCCTGCCCACTGCAGGAAGAGATAGGCGGCCTCGTGGTTCTTCTTGTTCGCGTGAGCGTTCACGCCGTAGGTGATGTTGTAGAAGATCACCGGGCGGCGGATCAGCTTGCCGCCGACGACACGACCGGGCATGACGTCCGATTTGATGTACCGGCCGACGTTGCGGGGGTCGAGCTTCTTGTTTCCCGGGAGGATCTTCGACATGTTCGGGAACGTCGCGTTCATGGGCGCGCTGCCGGCCCCGAAGAGCTGGTACGTCCCGAGCCAGTCCTTCTGGAGCGAGCCGGGCCCGTGGTACTTCAGGTTGCGCAGGATCTCCTCGAACGCCCGCACCCCAGCGTTGTTGTTCACGTTCGCGGAGCCGTCGTCCTTGAAGTAGTACATGTTCGGGTTGCCCGAGCAGACGAAGCGCTGGTTGAAGTTGACGACGCCCCAGAAGGGAGCGTAGGTCATCACGTCACCGTACATCGGCGGGTTCGCGTTCGGCCTCGTGAAGAACTCCGCCACCTGCCGGTGCTCGTCCCAGGTGAGCGGCGGACGGAGCTCGTGCCCGTACTTGTCGGCGAAGTTCTTGCGCTCCTTGGGGTTGGAGAAGAGGTCGGCACGGTAGAAGAAGGGCTGCGTGTCGTTGTCGAACGCGACCGCGTACGTCCTGCCCTTGTACTTGGTGAAGAGGGTGACGGTGCTCTCGCCCCCCGCGTACCCGTACTTGGGGTCGTGCCAGCTCGGCTTGTGCTTGCGCACGTAGTCGTCGAGCGGCCGGATCAGGCCTGCCTCGGCGAAGTCGCCCATCTCCTCGATCGCGAACGTGACGAGATCGAAGCTTCCGTTCTTCGTCGAGGCGTTGCGCAGGTTCGTCTGGTACTCCTGAGCCGGGGACGTCTCGACGAACTTGATCTTGATGCCGGTCTCCTTCTCGAAGAGCCCGACGATCGAGGGAGCGCCTTTCGGGAACGGCGACTCGAGTTGCGGCCGGGCGAAGTCGAGCGCCTGGACGACGAGCGTGTCGGGAGCCTTGCCGGCCTTCTTCATGGCACGCAGCGCGCTGATCGCCCGCCCCTCTTCCGAGTTGGCCGGGTACTGGTACCGCTCGGCTCCCTTGAAGCCGGTCGGCCCTCCGATCATGCCCTTGGCGAGCCCGTTGGCGAGTGCCCTGTTCCGCGACTGCGACGTCCAGGCCCGAGCGACCCCGGGCATGCCTGCGAGGACGACACCGGCGCCTGCGACGCCGGAACCGGCGACAAACGCCTTGCGGCTGATCGGCCTGTCGACCGCCTCCGGGGTAACGGTCTCCCCCGGGCTGTCCGGCAGGTCCCGCTCGCTGAGGTCGTGCTGCTCCATCAGTCCTCCTCCTTAGGGGGCACTAGGCGCGGATCCTGTCACGTTCAGAAGCTCCGCCACCCATTGCCGCATGCCTGGAGTTGCCGATTGCCTCGGTGGCCGACTGTTCCGAACACCGTAGAGGTCGGGCGACGTATATCAGGGTCGACTTTGCTTGTCTAGACCTGTTCCCGGAGCGGGCGG
>JBBSIG010000020.1:0-18705 GCA_038232215.1 Gaiellales bacterium
CATGACGAAGACCTGATCTATGCGACCGAGGTCGAGCAGGCGCGGTTAGCGGCTCGGAAACAGGTGGGCTCGATGGCTATTCCTTCGTCCTCGCGCTCAAGAGCACGCTCCTGGAGGGCGTCGAGTCGTGTTCATCGTGCTCACGCTCGGCGCGAGCAGCGGATCGGGCCAGGTGGAGACCTGGCGCTCATCGGCCTCGTTCTCGTCACCTTGACGTGGTCGCTTGGATTCGTCCGCCTCGTTCGCGCTGCGCCCCAAACCGTGGGGCTATCGACGTGAGCCGTGCAGTGTTCGCGGTGGTCGCGTTTGTCGTCGGGGACGATGTCCGGGTCGCCCTCGGTGTCATGGCGACGCTTGGCGCTGCGGCCGGTGCTGCGCATGCCGGGATCGATCCGTGGTGGCTGGTGCCGATCGCGGTGCCGCTCGTGCTCGAGTGGTCGCATGCGACGGCAACGCGGCGAGATTGGGCGTGACATCGCCGAATGCGTTCGTGGCGTTGCCCGCTGGCGCCTGGCGGCCGCTCGGCGTGGGCCGTGCTGGTCGCACTGGCTGTCTACGCGGTCGGTGTGCTCGCGCTCCTACTCGCCCGGAGGCGATCCGATGCTGCGGCGCTCGCACGCTTCGTACCGGACTGCGCCGTTCTGTTCGCCCGGGTTTGGTCGCGACGCGCGTCTGTCTCGTCGCTCCAAGCTGGTGCTGCTCGGCCTCGTCGGCTATCTCGCGCTTCCTCTCGACTTGGTGCCCGACTTCGTGCCGGTCGTGGGTCAGCTCGACGACGCGATTCTCGTCGCCTTGGCGCTGCGGTTTACTCTGGGCCGGGCGGGTCCGGAGCTACTCCGCGGGCACTGGGCGGGCTCGGACGCGTCTCTGCGGATGGTCGAGCTGGCCGGGGCCACCATCCGCTGACAAACGACCGCCTTCTGCGACGTCTGAGCCAGACGACGGTTCCGGCGACTGCGGCCGCGCTCACGATCACGCCTCCCGCGACGAAGCCAAAGGCCTGGAAGAGCCCTCCTGCCGCTTGACCAAGCAGATAGGCGACGACGCCCACGGATGTCGCCCACGCAATGCCCCCGAGCGCGTTCCAGAGCAGGAAGGATCGCCAGCGCATGCGATGGGTTCCGGCGAGCCAGGCGCCGACGACGCGCAAGTCCGGGACCCAGCGTGCGAGGAACACGGCCTTGGGCCCGTGGCGCTCGAAGAAACGCTCGCCGCGCGCGAGATAGCGGCGTCGCCTGTCCCCCAGCGCCCATCGCGTGTCAGGACCCAGCGTCCGCCGCGGCGCCCGAGCGCAAAGCCAACGTTGTCGCCGGCGATCGCGGCACAGGCGGCGACGGCGATCACGAGGGCGATCGAGACGCCTCCCTGGTAGGCCGCGAGTGCGCTTGCCGCGATCAGGCTCGTCCACCGGGCAGCGGCAGCCCGGCGGACTCGCCCGCGATCAGGCCGAACAGCGTCGCGTAGATGAGCAGGGGTGAGAGCGTGAGGAGCGAGGCGATCATCGGCCGAGCGGAAGCCGAAGAGAGAACCGGCCGCCGGCGGTGCTCGGAGCGACGGTGATCTCGCCGCCGGCGCTTCGAGCGAGTCGGCGGGCGAGCGAGAGCCCGAGTCCTGCCCCGTGACTCGCCGAGGAGGCGGCGCTGCCCCGCGTACCGGGTTCGAAGATCCGCTCGCTTTCGTCGTCGGCGACGCCGGGGCCGTCGTCGACGACGTTGACCCAGGCCACCGACCCGTTTCGTACCACCTCGACGTCGACGGCGGAGCGGCCGTAGCGGTAGGCGTTGTCGACGAGGGGCTGGACGATCCGCGTGAGTAGCTCCTGTTCGACGGAGACGCGAATGGGTTTCTTCGGCAACCTGATGCGCACGGTCATGTCCGCATCGGCAGGGCATGCCGTTTCGACGGCGGCGCTGACCGCGTCGCGGAGATCGCTCGTTGTCTGCGTCAGGCCCGCCTCGTGGCGCGCGGCCGCGACCAGCGTCTCGACTGTGCGGGTCATCTCGTCCACGTTGCGGTCGATCGCCTCGAGCGCGGCGCGGTACTCCTGTGGCGTGCGCTCGCGTCGAAGCATCAGCTCCGTCTCGCCTTTCAGCCGGGCGAGCGGCGTGCGGAGCTCGTGCGAGAGCTCGGCGGTGAAGCGCTGCTCGTGGCGGAGGCTCGCCGCGATGCGCTCGAGTAGTCCGTCGAGCGTCGCTGCGAGCTGGGTGAGTTCGTCGTAGGGCTCGCCCAGCTCGAACCGCTGGTCGAGGTCGTGCTCGCTCCACTTCGCGGCGCTCTCGGTCATGCGGGAGACGGGGAGCAGCGCGCGACCGAGCATCCACCGCGAGATGACGGTGATCGCGCCGAGGAGGAGCGCGGCGAGGACAAGCGATCCGAACAATGCCGTGCGTCCCGTTTCTTCGTAGGGATCGAGCGAGACGGCTGCGACCACGGTGCCGTAGCGAATGCCGTTTTGACTGACCGGGATCGCATAGAGACGCACTTCCTCGCCGACGTCGAGCGATCGCTCGGGCCCGCCCGCGAGCAACCTCGCCGCCTCGTCGATCCGTTGCGGCGCGCGTGGCGCTTCGAGCAGGCGGGAGCGCTCGAAAACCCAGACCCGGCTCGAGACCGTTCCCTCGTCCGGCCCTTCTGGTGCGACGAGCTTCCCGTTCCGCACCCGGATGGAGGACAGCTCCGCCTCCGCCTGCGCCTTGGCCAGACCGGTCGCGCTCGCCGAGAGCCGCTGCCCGAGAAACACGTTGAACGCTGCGACGCCGACCGCCAGGGCAATGGCCACGGCGCCCACGATCGCGACGAGCAGGCGCGAGCGGACGCCGAGCCGGAAGGTCATCGCAACGAGTAGCCGACGCCGTGCACGGTGGCGATCTCCCGTTCTCCGCCGAGGGTCGCTAGCTTGCGGCGCAGGCGGGCGATGTACACGTCCAGGGTGTTGTCGTGGACGATCGCGCCGTGCGGCCACGCCGCCTGCACCAGCTCGCGGCGGCGGACGGCGTCACCGGGTGCGCCGGCGAGCCGGGCGAGGATCCGGAACTCGGTTGGGGTCAGGTCGACGGCGGCACCGTCATAGGAGGCCGCGTGCGTGCCGGGGTCGAGCCGGAGGCCTCCGGCCTCGACGGCGAGGTCGCTACCGCCGCGCTTGATCAGCGCCCGTAACCGTGCGACGAGCTCGGCGAACGCGAACGGCTTGGTCAGGTAGTCGTCCCCGCCGGCGGCGAAGCCGGCGAGCCGGTCGGGGAGCGCGTCGCGCGCGGTGAGGAAGATCACCGGTGCACCGATTCCCTGTGCCCGCAGCGCTTGCACGACGTCGCGGCCGTCTGCGTCGGGCAGGCCGATGTCGACGATGAGTGCGTCGGGGTCGGCGTCGCCGATCTGCCGGAGCAGATCGGCGGCGGTCGGTGCCGTCGTGACGTGGAAGCCCTCCTCGTGCAGGCCGCGGGTGACGAGCGAGCGGAGCTCGGCGTCGTCCTCGAGCAGGATCACGTGTGGGTCGGTCACTGCTCTCGCAGTATCTCGCCCAGCGGTAGCCGCCGGATGCCGCGGACGGCGAGTGCGCTCGCTGCGACGGCTGCGCCGATCGCTGCGGCTGCAAGCAGGCCGAGGAACGCCCAGGGAACCGCCAGCGCATCCGGTGGAGGATCGAAGACGTGCTGCAGCATCGCGACCAGCATCTGCGCGAGCAGCCAGCCGAGTCCCGCTGCGAGCACGAGAGCCGCGCCCAGCACGAGCGCGGCCTCCGACCAGAGGAAGGCCGAGATCTGCCGCAGCGTGGCGCCGAGCGCCGCCATCGTTGCGAACTCCTGCCGCCGTTCGGCCAGGCCCAGCCCGACGAACAACCCCATCGCCGCTGCCGCGAGCAGGACGGCGAAGACGCTCTCGATCTTCGCGATCCCAGTCAGGTCGATCGTGGTAATCGAGCTGACCGTCTGTTGCGTCTGCTCGCGAATGTTCTTGACGGCGGTTCCCTCGGATCTCGTCGCCGCGGCGACGCGTGCCGCGACCGTAGCCGGGTTGCTGCTCGCGCGCGCGAAGACGACGTTCGGGCCGCCGTCTCGCGCTGCCGTCTCGAGGTAGCGCAGGTTCGTGACCATGAACGAGTCCTTCGGGGCGGACGGGAACTCCTGCACGGTGCCGACGACATGAAACGGGACGACGCGGAAGTGGCCGCTCGAGCGGTCGAGCACGCGCAGCTTGAGGAGATCGCCGGCTCGGAGCGAGTAGTCCGTGATCGTCTCCTTCGAGACGAGGATCCCGTCCGGCGTCTGACGCAAGCGGTCGAGCATCTGCGCGGCCGTGCCCCCGAGGAAGTACGAGTCTCGCAGCTTCGTCGCCTGCCCGATCGTCGCCGGGTCGACGCCGTAGGTGTCCTGCAGGTCAGGGCCGACATAGGCGTACGAGTGGTCGACAGCGCTTACCGCGCTCACGCCGCGCACGGCCGCGACCTTCTGCGCGAGATGCTTGCCAGCGACCACGCCAGGCGGGGCGGTGGCGACGACGTCAGCCCCGAGCGTCAGCTGAGCATCGACGCGGGCCTGCTGGTCGTAGGTGGCGGTGAAGATGCCGAGGTTGACGCCGAAGGAGAGCAGCAGGCCGACGAGCACGAGGCCGCGATTGATCGCGGCTCCACGCCGGCCGGCGCTGGCGAGCAGGAAGCCGCGCGGCGAGGTCGGCCAGCGGCCGGCGCCACGCTCGGCAAGCGATGACAGCACCCGGCCGCGCAAACGGACGAGCAGCAGCGTCGCTCCGAGCCACAGGAGCGCAGGCGCGAAGAACATGTACACAGAGAGGGAGAGGGTCGGGTTGGAGTCGGGGTTGACGACCGCCGAGAAGCCCGTGCGGGCGGTGAGCCAGTAGATGAGGCCGCTGACAGCAAGGGCGCCGACGTCGAGGTAGAGCCGCTGCCACAACGGCTTCCGATCGCGCCCGACGTGCCGGCGCGCCTCGTCGACGCTGCCCGCGAAGGCGCCGGCGCTGGCCGCCAGCCTCGCAGCAAGCGCGCCGGCGAAGGCCAGGCCGACGCAGGCCAGGGTCGCGACAACAACGCGTCCTGCAGTCAGGCCGACGCCACCCTGCACGAGCAGCGAGGTGGCGGCGATCGCCAGCCCCATGCCGAGCAGCCCGGCGGCGAGGCCGAGAGCGAGGCTCTCGGCGACGGCGAGCGCGAGCAGCATTCGACGTGACGCACCGCGGGCGCGCAACAGGGCGAGGTCGCGGCGGTCGCGCCCTGCCGTTCCGAGTGCCGCGAGGTAGGCGAGCCCGAGCGCGACGAGCGCGCCCGGGACGGCGAGCATGATGTACAGGGTCTGCGCGTAGAGGGCGTCGCCGGCCGCGGTCGTGAGACTGTCCGAGAGGTTGTCGACGAACTGCACCTGGCCGGTGAGCGTCCGCTCGACGCGATTGCGCACCTGGCCCGCGCGCTTGAGCGCCTGGCTGGGAGAGGAGCCAAGGCCCATCGGGTCGGCCTGAGCTTGTACCTGCCATTGGACGCCGTCCTGCGCGCCCGGGACGACGGAGCCACCGATGGTCGCGGGTGTCAGGGCGCGGAGCGCTGGCGCGTAGGTGCGTCCGAAGGTGTCGAAGGGCATGATCGCGATCTGCGCAGGCGGCTGGGCGGGCGCCGGTCCAAGTTGCGGGTTGAGTGGCTGGAAGAGCGTGTCGGCTGCCGTCACCAACGCGACCCCGCTGACCCGATAGAGCTGCGGCTTCGCGCCCGCGACGGGTGTCAAGGTGATGGTGTCTCCGATTCGTGCCTGCAAGGTCGCCGCCAGCTGCTGGTCGAGCACGACCTGGCCAGACCGGACGCTGCCGTGCAGCAGCCGGAAGGTGTTGAGGTGCTCGAGGTAGTGGTCCGGGACCGCGAGCACGGCTCCCGAGCCGGTGCGGATGGAGCCTGCGGATGCGACGTGCCCGGCGGCTGCGAAGGGCGCTGTGGCCGCAGGCGAGGCCTGCAGCACACCCGGCTGCCGCGCGACCCTGGCCGCGATCCGCATCGCCTGGGTCTGCGAGGAGACCGGGGCCTGCCAGTCGAGCGGGACGCTGCGAGCGGCGCTGCCGGTCATCGTGCGCAGGGAGTTACCGATGAAGAGCAGCATCGCCCCAAGCAGCGCGGTCGCGAGAGCGAGCACGGCGATGCGCAGGACGCTCTTCCCGGGAGAGCGCAGGAGCCCGGCGGTCGCAAGCCGTGCGACCCCGTTCATCGCTCCTCCGCCACCACGCGGCCGTCGCGAAGCTCGATCACGCGACCGAGACCCGCCGCGACGTCTGCGTCGTGGGTCGCGACGACGAGCGTGAAGCCGAGACGGCCCTGCAACGCGTCGATCAGCTCGAGCACGCGTGCTGTCGTGTCCGTGTCCAGGTGGCCGGTCGGCTCGTCACAGAGCAGGAGCGCGGGTCGCTGCGCGAGCGCACGCGCGATCGCCACGCGCTGGGCCTCGCCGCCGGAGAGCTCGGACGGCAGGCTGTCGGCCTTCTCGCGGAGCCCGACGAGGGTCAGGAGCTCCAGCGCTCGCTTCTCGACCTCGTTCCTTTCACCCGACGCGTAGGCGGCGAAGGCGACGTTCTCGTAGACGGTGAAGACGGGAAGGAGATTCGATCCCTGGAAGACGTACGCGATCCCCCGGGCGCGCGCCCGCGCGCGGACCGACGCGTCGAGCGACGACAGCGGGGCTCCCTGCCAGAGGACGACACCGTCCGTCGGCTCGACGAGCCCGCCGAGAGCGTGCAGCAAGGTCGTCTTGCCCGACCCGGAGGGGCCCCAGAGAGAAACCGTCTCATCGGGGAGGAGCGACACATCGACCGCGTCGAGCGCGACGACCCGGGCCTCACCGGATCCGTAGGCCACTGTCAGGTTGCGACACGACGCCAGCGTCGCTGCGTCGCTGGCGACTGGCTGAGGTTGTGCGAGCGTGTGCATGTCGTCAGCGTGCGTGGCGCGGCGTGAACGGCGCCTGAACGCCGTCAAGTGCGCGCGCCGAGCGGGCGCGTCCGCCGTCGAAGGCGCAGCGTCGCCAGTGCCGCGCTCAGGTCACGGCGGTTGGCGACGAGCGCGAGTGCGGTAACGCCGATCACGAGGTCGGCGATCGTCGTGGCGGCCTGCACGCCCACGCCGAAGCCGAGTAGCGAGGCGGCGCTGGCGCTGCCGGCAAGGGCGATTCCGATAGCTGCCTGTTGCGTCCCGGCATTGCCGGGAAGAAGCGGAATCGATGCCGCAACGCTTTGCGCCGCGACGACCATGAGCGCGGTCCAGGGCGCCGCGGGAACGTGAAAGGCGAGGAGGAAGGCATACACAGAGCCGAGTCGGAGAGCCCATGCGACGAGCTTCCACGAGAGCACCCGGACAACAAAGGCACGTGGCGACCGCACGATCGAGAAGCCTGCCGCCATGCGTGAGAGGAGCGTTCGCGCCCGGTCTCGAAAGCGGAGCCCGAGCGCGACTCCGGTCACGACGAGGCATGTCAGCCCGATCAGAACCGCAGGGTGTGCTGCAAGTCCCGGACCCAGCGCGCCGGCAGAGCCGCCGGAGCCGAACGACCGACCCCCGAAGACGACGGCCGCGATCACCGCCGCCCCGAACGCCACCTCGATTCCCGTCTCGAGCACGATCGTCGCCGCGATCGTCACCACACTCGAGCCCGGCACTCGCCGCCGCACGACACCCACGCGAAGCGCTTCACCCACGCGCGCCGGCAGCACGGCGTTGGCGCCGATCGCGCCAACGAACGCCCCGCATGTCGTCCGGAAGCCAACCTCGTTGGGGGTGTGGGCATGGCTGACGATCCAGTGCCAAGCGCGCGCCTCGGCGACCAGCTTGGCGACGTGCAGCGCGACCGCCACTACGAGCGCCCCGATCGAGACACCCGCGAGGCTGTTCCAGGCGCCCGCAGCGATCGCGAGAACGCCGTGCATCAGGTTTCGACCGCGCGTCCGTCCACGAACGTAAGGACACGGTCGGCCGCCGCGGCGACCTGGCGCGAATGCGTTACGGTCACCACCGTCGCCCCGCTCAGGTCGCGGAGCCTCGCAAGCGCCTCCAGCACGACCCGTTCGTTCGCAGCGTCGAGCTCACCCGTCGGCTCGTCCGCAAGCACGAGCGGAGCCTCTCGGGCAGCCGCCGCCGCGATCGCGACGCGCTGCTGCTCGCCCCCCGAGAGGGCGGAAGCACGGTGCTGTGCGCGTCGGTCGAGGCCGAACTGCGCGAGAGCCGCGTCGGCTCGCGGGCCCGCGTCCGGGATGCCCGCCAGCTTGAGGGACGCGACGACGTTCTCGCGAGCGGTGAGCGAGCCCCACAGGTTGTCGCTCTGCAGCACCAGCGCGACCGTTGTAGCCCGGTAGCGAGCGAGCTCCCGCTCCGTCAGCCGGCCGAGCGGCTGGCCGAGCGCCCGCACGTCGCCGGCAGACGCATCGTCGAGACCTGCCGCCAGGTGCAGGAACGTGCTCTTGCCCGATCCTGAGCGGCCGAGCACGGCGACGAACTCGCCGCGCTCTACCCGCAGGTCGAGCCCACGCAGCGCGACCGTCTCGACGGGGCCGGAACGGTAGAGCTTGAAGACGTCCACACACTCGAGTGCCGGCCAGTCGATCACAGGGCTGGCGGTCTCCGGCTCGCGGTAGAGGCTGCTCACTTCCACCGGAAGCTCTCGATCATCAGCCGGTACGCGTCGACGTTGTCGACGTCCTGCGGCGTGCCGAGATCGACGACGACGTGCTTGCCGACACCCGGCACGTAGTAGCGATCGACCACAAGCGTGACGCGCTTCCCGGTCACCGAGTTGGGCGCGCTCTCGCTGGAGTACACGACCTTGACGACCGGCTTGCCGCTCACGGTCATCTGCGTCGGTGTTTCGAACTGAAGCGACGGCGTCTGCTGCTTGAGCCGGTTCATCTCAGCTGCCGCCCCGGCCACACTCACGCTGGCGCCTTTGGAAACGGTGACGCGGACGAGGTTGTTCTTGTCCTGGAAGGTGACGCGCACGCCGCTGCCGCGCTGCGCCCAACCCTCCGGATACTTCATCGAGTACCCCGCCTCTGCGTCGGCGAACGTCAGGAAGACCTGGTTGTCCGGGATGTCACCGGCGGCTGTCTGCTGCGCCTCCGCGGTGAGCGCGCCAGTGTTCTGCGAACCGGACCCGCTCGTCGTACCTCCGTAACCGCCTGATGCGGCAGCCGGGGGCTGTGAAGGTGTCGTCTGTGGCGCCGTGTTCTTGCTCCCGCCGCCGCATCCGGCTGCGAGCGCTGCAACCGCGAGTAGAAGTGAGGAAGCACCGAGAAGGAGGGATCGCCTGTTCACGAACCGATCATGAGCCCGGGAGCCTGACGAGCGCCTGAACGCCCGAACCTCGGTTTCAGCCGGCTGTTGGTGTCACCGGTCGGTCTTACGCCATGACGACGTCCGAGCGGGAGACGACTCGATCGCTTGCAGTGACGCAGCGTCTCGGCCTCGAAGAAGCGCAGGGAGCTCGCCGCCGGAGCGCGACGGCCGTCCGGGGCGCCCGCCGCCGCCCGGCGGAGCCGCCGTGCCTGCACGAGGCATCGGTGGCGATCGTGAGAGAGAGAGAGAGAGGGGAGGGAGGGACGAGCGACGGATGGCGCTTCATCTGCGGGCCAGGTAGCCGGGGGCCAGCCCCCGCCGCCGTCGACACTCGTCACCTCGGCTCGTTGCCCACGAACGCGCGCAGACTCTCGTGCTCCTCCCTGCAGGCTGGACAGCCGGCCAGGTGCGCGCGAAGACCGGGCAGCTCCGCGTCGGCGTCGCGGTTCTCGAGCTCCAGCTCGACGAAGTGGTCAAGCTGCTGGAAGCACTCCTCGCAGCCGATCTCGGGCTCGCTCGGGCCGAGCAACCGCGCCAGCGCACCCTTCAGATCCGGTCGCTCCATCAGGCCGCCTCGTCCAGCCACGCGTCGAGGTCGAAGCCGCCTGCCACGAGCTGCGCGCGGAGCTTACGGCGGGCGTCGTGCAGGGTCTTGTACAGGGCGCCCCTGGTCGAGCCGAGGCGATCGGCGAGGACGTCGATCGGGATGCCGTTGAGGGCGAGCGCGACCAGCACTCGGCGCTGGTGCGGAGTCAGCGCTTCCTCGATCCCGCGCTGGATCGCGTCGAGGAGCTCCGACTGCTCGGCATCCCGATCCGGCTGCGGTCCGGTGCTCGACACGATGCTCCAGCTCTCCGGCTCGAGCGGGACCTCCCGGCCCTGCCAGGCGCGCTTGCGGAGCTTCACCGCAGCCTCGAGCAGCGCGAACTTGTACGCCCAGGTCGTGAAGCGGCTGGCGCCCCTGAAGTCGTCGAGTCGCGCCAGCACGCTCATCAGCGCATCGTCCGCGGCCTCGAGGGCGATGTCGCCGAGCTCGTTACCGCGCAGGTGCGGCAGCAGCGGCCGCCGCCGGGCGACCTCGAAGCGGGCAGCCCGCAGCAGGAGCGCGTGGAGGCGCCGGGTCGCGGACTCTCGCGTCGTCCCGTGCGCGCGGAGGTCACGCAGCCAGTCACGCGACTCCCCGTCGAGGAGCGACGAGTCGACCGCGCGCTCCGGGGGCGCCTGGTGCGTGGCGGGTTTCACCCGCTGCACGGTAGCCGCGTTCGAGCCAATCACGCAGCAGCTTGCAGGTCCAGAGGCGGGAGGATCGCACGCCCATTTCGTGACCGCCCCGCCGCGCCTCTTACGCCGAGGCCGCGAGCCGGACGTAAGACGAGCGACCGGGGCGACACCTACCTCGCAACGGCACCGCCGGCCGCAGACGGCGCAGGGAGGTTCCATGACGTTCGAGCTGGTCATCGTCGGCGGCGGGCTCGCGGCCGCGCGTTCGATCGCGTCGTTCCGCGAGTCCGGCGGCGAGGGCGCCGTCGCGCTGCTCTCGCGCGATACGACGATCCCGTACCACCGTCCACCGCTCTCCAAGCGCTACCTGCGCGGCGAGGCCGAGCGGGGCGACACGCTCGTCCAGGCCGAGGGCTTCTACGCCGAGAACAGCGTCGAGCTGCTGCTCGAGACCGAGGTGGTCGCGGTCGACGCGCGCGACCGCGCCGTCGTCACCCGCGACAGCCAGCGGCTCTCGTACCGGAAGCTCCTGCTCGCGACCGGCGCGGTACCGCGGCGACTCGAGGTACCCGGCGCGGACATCGCCGGGGTGTTCGCGCTGCGCACACTCGACGACGCAACCGCGATCCGAGAGGCCGCCGCGAGCTCGCGGGACGCGGTCGTCGTCGGCGCCGGCTTCATCGGCATGGAGGTCGCCGCCTCCCTGACCGAGCTCGGGCTGGACGTGACGCTTGTCAGCCGCGAGGTCGACCTGTTCGCCTCGCTCGGCTCGCCGGAGGTCTCCGACCACCTCGTCGAGCTCTATCGCCGGCGCGGCGTCGACGTCGTCCGGGGCGACGAGGTGCGGGCCTTCCGCGGACGCTCGCGGCTCGACACCGTGGAGCTACACGCTGGACGGCAGCTCGGCGCCGGGCTCGCGGTCGTCGGCATCGGGGTCGAGCCGGCCGTCGGATTTCTGGCGGGCAGCGGCGTGGCGCTGGACAACGGCGTGCTCGTCGACGAGCGCTTCAGCACGAGCGCTCCGGGCATCTACGCAGCAGGAGACGTCGCCCGCTTCCCCGACTCGCTCTTCGGCCGCCGCCGGCGTCTCGAGCACTGGTCGAACGCGAGCTACGCGGGAGGCGAGGTTGGCAAGATCCTGGCCGACCTGCCTGGCGGCTACGACGCGGTCTCGACCTTTTTCACCGAGTCGTTCGGCCTGACGCTGAAGGTGTTCGGCGACATCTCGCAGCACGACGACCGGGTCGCGCGCGGCTCGTTCGCCGGCGGCGAGGCGCTCGTCTTCTACCTCGACGCCGGGCGCCTGGTCGGCACCCTCCACACCGGCCAGGACGAAGAGACGGAGAGCAAGCTGAAGAACCTGATCCGCTGCGGGGCGACGGCGCGCGACCGCGGCGTCGTGAGCGACGAGTCGGTCCCGCCGGAGGACGCGTTCGTCCTCACGACCGCGGGGGTCGGCGATTCGTGAGCGAGACCGGCCTCTCGCCGCGCCAGGGGAGCGCTGGCTCGAGGCTTCCTCGGCCCCGAGCCCACGCCCGCACGAGCGACGAGACAAGGACGCAGGGAGCGCGCAGATCCGCGATCTGGGCGCGACCGAGGACGCCGCTCTCGCGCCGCCGGGCGTGGCCCGGCGGCATGTGCTCATTCTGGAATGAGCTCTTAAACCCTCGTTCGAGGGGTTTACTCACATCCACGGCAGTCGCAGGATGCGACAGCCCGACCGCTCGCCTCGGGCCTCGTACTGCGGCGGCGAGCACAGAGGAGGAAACTGCGGCATGGCCACGCTCAAGGTCGTGATCGCGGACGACCACCGGCTGATGCTGGAGGGAATCCGCGCTGCCCTCTCGACGGCCGACGACATCGAGATCGTCGGCGAGGCCTCCAGCGGCGCCCAGGTGTTGCCGCTCGTCGCGCGCAACGACCCGGACCTGGTCCTCCTCGACGTCCACATGCCGCGACCGGACGGCCTCGCCTGTCTCGAGCTGATCCGCAAGCGCCACCCGCGCGTGAAGGTCGTGATGCTCTCCGGGCTCGACGAGCCGCAGGTGATCCAGGCAGCGCTCCGCCGAGGAGCGAGCGCCTTCGTCCTCAAGCACGTCGACCCGCGAGACCTGTCCTCCGCGTTACGCCAGGTCGCCCACGGGAGCGTCTACCAGACCTTCGGCCAGCCGGAAGAGGGGGCGACGCCGGCGAGGACGAGCGGTCTGACCGAGCGCGAGCTGACGATACTCACGGCGCTCGGGCGCGGGCTCTCCAACAAGCAGATCGGCCGGGAGGCCTGGGTCGGCGAGCAGACGGTCAAGTTCCACCTCCGCAACATCTACCGCAAGCTCGACGTGGCCAACCGAACCGAGGCCGCCCGCTACGCGTACCGGCACGGTCTCGTCGTGGACCCCGCGTACGACGCCGCCTGACCGCCCCGGCGCGAGCTGCCGTCGGCTGTTCGTTACCGGGCGCGCTCGAGCCGAAGCTCACCGAGCGCCCGCTCGAAGGCGCGAAGGACGCTCTCGTCGCGAAAGAGGAAGCGGCAGCGCTCGAGCGACGGGTGCGCCTCGAGGCCCTCCGCGACGGCGCGCAGCGCGACGGGCGCGGCCAGGTCGGCGGGGAAGCCGTAGACCCCGCACGAGATGGCGGGGAAGGCCACGCTGCGGCAGCCGAGCTCGGCCGCGAGCTCGAGCGCGCGCCGGTGAGCGGCGGCGAGCGTCTCCCGCTCGCCCGCGTCGCCGCCGCGCCAGACGGGCCCGACGGCATGGATGACGTGGCGCGCGCGCAGCGTTCCCGCGCCTGTCGCCTTCGCGTCGCCGGGGGCACAGCCCCCGAGCCGTCTGCACTCCGCGAGGATGGAGGGACCGCCCGCACGGTGGATCGCGCCGTCTACGCCTCCCCCGCCCGCCAGCTCGGGGTTGGCGGCGTTCACCACCGCGTCGACGTGCTCGGCGGTGAGGTCGCCGAGGACGAGCTCGATCGAGCCGGCGCCAGCCGGCTCGCCGCTGCGATCGATCACTTACCCAGCACCTGATCCCACCATTTCGCCTCTCGCACCTTGTCGGTCGTCTTCAGCTCGACCGCGTACGCCGCGAGCTCGTACCCCTCGCGCAGGATCGCCGCGATCTGAGCGCTCTCGAGCGGCCTGGCGAAGTAGTGCCCCTGACCGAGCTCGCAGCCGAGTCGCCGCAGCTGCTCGACCTGCTCCGCCGACTCGACTCCCTCGGCCAGCGCGGTTAGCTGCAGGGTCCGGCAGAGCTCGATGATCGTCCGCGTGAAGGCCGACTTCTGCAGGTCGACCGTGACGCCCTCGACGAACGGGCTGGCGATCTTCAGGATGTCCACGGGGAAGCGGTGGAGGTACCGCAGCGAGGAGTACCCGGTGCCGAAGTCGTCGATCGCGAGCTTGAGGCCGAGCTGCTTGAGATCGGTGAGCCTGTCGATCGTCTGGTCGGTGTCGTCCATCATCACGCTCTCGGTGATCTCGAGGATGAGCGTCTCCGGGTCGAGACCGGAGTCCGAGAGCGCATTCGAGAGCTCCGCGAGGAGGTCCGGCTGCTGCAGCTGCTTGCCAGAGAGGTTGACGCTCACCATGAGGGGCGGCTCCTGCGGGTACTGCCGGTGCCACTCGCTGACCTGCCGGCAGGCCTCCGCGAAGATCCAACGTCCGAGCGGCAGGATGAGCCCCGTCTCCTCGGCGATCGAGACGAAGCTGCTCGGCGACAGAGACCCTCGCTCGGGATGATTCCACCGGACCAGGGCCTCGACGCCCACGATGCGGCCGGTACGGAGCCTCGTGAGCGGTTGATAGACGAGCGCGAACTCCTGCCGCTCGAGTGCGTGGCGGAGGTCCGACTCGAGCTCGAGGCGCTCCAGGGCCACGGTGTGCATCGTGGGCTCGAACAGCGCGGCTCGCCCCTTGCCCGTCCCCTTCGCGGTGTACATCGCGATGTCGGCGTTCCGGAGCAGCTCGTCGGCGCCGTCCTCGGGGCCGCTGATCACGATGCCGACGCTCGTGCCGATCGTTGCCTCCTTGCCGTTCAGGGAGAGCGGCGCCTGGAGCGCGTCGATGATCTTGTCAGCCACGACGCCGGCCTCCTCGGCGGACGTGGCCTCCTCGAGCAGAATCGCGAACTCGTCGCCGCCGAGGCGGGCGGGCGTGTCGCCGGCCCGGACGCACGACTGCAGGCGGCGCGCCACGATGACCAGGACCTCGTCCCCGACGACGTGGCCGAGGCTGTCGTTGACCTTCTTGAAGTCGTCGAGATCGAGGAAGAGCACGGCGAAGGGTCTCCTCCCGGCCCTGCGCGCGACCAGCGCGTGCTCCACGCGGTCGCGAAACAGCGCCCGGTTCGCGAGGTTCGTGAGCGGGTCGTGGAAGGCCTGGTGCGCGAGCTGGTTCTCGAGTGCCTTGCGCTCGCTGATGTCCCGGGTGTGCAGGACGATGTGGGCGACGTCGGCGTCGTCCAGCAGGTTGTTGGCGACCGTCTCGACGTAGAGCCAGGAGGAGTCCCGATGCTTCATCCGCCACTCGGCTGCGGCCGTGGCACCCGGTCGCCGAACCGTCCCGGCGAGGAACTCGAGCGCCTGCGACACGTCGGCTTCGTGCACGAGCGTCGTGAGCTTCGTCCCGAGGAGCTCCTCCGGGCGATAGCCGAGCACGCGCTCGACGGATGCCGACAAGAACCGGATCGTCGTGTCGGCCTCGATCAGGGTCATCACGTCGGACGAGTTCTCGACGAGCGACTGGAACCGCTTGCCGCTCTCGGCCGAAACCCCCGGCTCCGCGGTGCCCGCCGCGTGCACCTGGAGCGCCGCCTCCACCGGGCTCTCGTGCAGGCCGCTCGTCAGGGTCACCGAGTGCCCGGCGAGCAGGTGGTTGCGCAGGAGCGGAGGAAGCTGATCCAGCGAGAGGCTCGCAGCGACGAGCGCGGTGATCGAGGCGCCGGAGTCGGAATCGCCGCGCTGCGCCCTCGAGACGCTCGCCTTCCGCCCGCTGCGCTCGAGGGCGTCGCCGCTCTCGACTCGCTTCAGCGAGCGCCTGCTCACGCGCTTCGGGCGGGCTGTCTCGGATCCTGGTGGCTCGCCGCTCTCTCCGCCATGCCCCGTGCCCGCACGACCTGCGCCGCGGCGATCGTGAAGTCGTGCTTGTTGGTCGCGGCGTTGGACGCGACCTCGGGATCGACCGAGCCGCTGACGACCAGGTCGAGGAGCGCCTGCTCGAAGGTGCGCATGGAGAAGAAGGCGCCGTCCTCGATCGCTGCGCCGATCAGCTCGCTCTCGTCGTTTCGGATCAGGTCGGCGATCCGCGTGTTCGTGACCATCACCTCAACAGCCGGCACGCGGCCGCCGCCCACCTTCGGCAGCAGCCGCTGGCTGACGACGCCGCGCAGCACTCCCGCGAGGATCGAGCGCACCTGCTTCTGCTTGACCTCGGAGAAGAAGTCGATCAACCGCGAGACCGTCTCGGCGGCGTCGATCGTGTGCATCGAGCTGAGCACGAGGTGGCCGGACTCCGCGGCCTGGACGGCCGTCTCTGCCGAGTCGGCGTCGCGAAGCTCGCCGATCATGATCACGTCGGGATCCTGGCGCAGCACCTGCCGGAGAGCGAGACGGAAGGACTCCGTGTCGAAGCCGACCTCACGTTGCTGGACGAGGCTCCGGTGGTCGTCGTGGACGACCTCGATCGGATCCTCGATCGTGACGATGTGCAGGTCGCGCGTGCGGTTGATGTGATCGACGATCGCTCCGAGGGTCGTCGACTTTCCGGCGCCGGTCGGCCCGGTCACCAGCACGAGCCCGCGCTGCTCGTTCGCGAGGCGCTCCACGCCGGGGGGAAGCCGGAGCGCCTCGAAGCTCGGCATCTGCCCGGGGATGAGCCGGAAGGCGAGCGAGGTCTGACCCCGCTGGCGGAAGCCGGTGACCCGGAAGCGGAGACGGTTGTCGCCGGTGTAGGCGATGTCCAGGTCTCCCCGGCCCGCAAAGGCCTGGAGCCGCGCGGCGTCGTACTGACACACCCGCTCGAGCGCGGCATGGAGGTCGATCTCGGTCAGCCGGGGCCACTCGCCGATGGTCTGGAGAATCCCGTCACGGCGCAGCTTCGGGAACTGGCTCACCTTGAGGTGAACGTCGCTGGCGCCGATCTCGGCAGCCTGCGTGAGAAGACTATCGAGGTCCATGGCCCTCCCATCGGCCGGCGAGCGCCGCTCCTTGAGGCGCAGCCCCTAGGCCTGTTGATCGCTCCCGGCTCAGTCTCCGTGTGGAGTCAGCAACAGCACGGCGTAGCAGGCGAGCCAGTGCTCGACCATGTAGTCGCCGCCCGTCACCTGCGCGAGCGACGCGCCCGCGTGCCGGGCGGAGGACGCGCTCGCGAGCGGGATCCGCTCGTCGCCCTCGGGCAGGGCACGGGCGAGCTGGCTCCAGCAGAAGGCCCGGGACAGGTTTAGCCCGTGCAGGTGCGCGATCTGCCCGTCCGAGGCGTCGGAGACGTGGGCCGGCGCGAACAGCGCCGCCGGCTCCTCCCCGCCGAGCCCGGGCAGGAAGCGGCCGAGCCACGCGGCGAAGGCAGCCGGCTCCAGCAGGCTCGCCAGCAGCTCGGCCTCCACGAGCGCCGGGGAGAGGAAGTCGCTGCCGGACGGCTCCCACGCGCCGGGATAGTCGCGGTCGTCGGCGAACCAGCGGTGCGCGGCCTCGGTCAGGGCGGTGAGGAGCGCCGGCTCCCCCGACCGGGCGAGCCTCCGCGCGAACGGCAGCGAGCGCGACAGCCCGAAGGCGCTGTTGCCGTGCACGCCGTCCCGGACCGGGTACGTCGCCTTCGGCAGCCACTCGAGATAGCGGCGGGCGAGGATCGCGCCGAGCGGCTCCAGGTTGGCCGCCCACCGCCCGGCGTCGGGGTCGTCCCAGGTCGCGGTCTCGTACGCGAGCATGAGCGCCCAACCCCAGCCGTAGGGCCGCTTGAAGCCCGGATGCGTCTCGAAGTAGGCCGCCTCCACGGCCAGCGGCTCGGCGGCCAGGTGCTCGTCGAGCGCGGCCCGCACCTCCGCCTCGGGCAGGGCCTCGGGCACCGTCCTGAGCAGGCGCACGAGCGCCCAGTGCATCTCCACGGCCGAGTGCCAGTCGTAGCAGCCGTAGAAGGAGGGGTGCACCTCGTGCGGGAGCGGGCGGTCGTCCGGCCCGCCCAGCGGGTGGCGCAGGTCGTTCGGGTACTCGCGCCCGATCCCCGCGAGGATCACCTCGGCGAAGCCGGCGGCGTGCTCGCGCAGGAGCGGGTCGGACTCGGATGCGGACAGCGTCGTCTCCGGCCCCCGGCTCAGCCGCTGCCCCAGCGATAGAGGTGCTCGGGGCGGCCGGCGGCACCGTAGCGGAGCGTCAGCTCGATGCTGCCGAGCGAGGAGAGGTACTCGAGATAGCGGCGGGCGGTGCCGCGGCTGACGCCTGCCCGCTCGGCCACCTCGGCGGCCGTCGTCTCGGCCGCCGCCTCGCGCAGGGCGTCGAGGACGACGCCGAGCGTGGGTGCCGAGATGCCCTTCGGCAGCCGGTCCCTCCCCTGGGCGCGGAGGAGCGAGAACAGGCGGTCGATCTCCTGCTGGCTCGGCTCCCGCAGCCGGGCGAGGCGGGACCTGAGCGCGGCGTAGCGCTCCAGCCGCTCGCGGAAGGTGTCGAAGGCGAACGGCTTCACGAGGTAGTGGACGACGCCCCCCTGCATGGCGGAGCGCAGGGTCTGCACGTCCTTCGCGGCCGTGACGGCGATGACGTCGACCGGGTCCTCCTCCTGGCGCAGACGGCGCAGCACCTCGAGCCCGCTGAGGTCGGGCAGGTAGACGTCGAGGAGCAGGAGATCGGGCCGGAGCCGGCGGACGAGCTCGAGCGCGTCCCCGCCGGAGTGCGCTTCCCCCGCAACCTCGAACCCGGGCACGCGCTCGACGTACGAGCGGTGGATCGACGCCGACATGAAGTCGTCGTCGACCACGAGCGTCCGGATCACGACGCGCCGACCCGCGCGCGCTCGTGCGGCAGGAAGGCGGTGAACAGCGCCCCTCCGTCGTTCTCGACCGTGACGTAGCCGCCGGGCCGGCGGCGCACGGTCTGACTGACGAGCGCGAGCCCGAGCCCGCGGCGACCGGCGCCGGTCGCCCCCTTCGGCGGGAACCCGGCCTGGAAGATCTCGTCGACGAGCGCGGGGGCGACGGCGG